>NZ_JAZHOC010000039.1:0-66275 GCF_036553575.1 Methylobacter sp. Wu1
GTGAAAGTATTCAAAATTTTTCTCTTTGACGTCTATATGCTGTTATATGCAAATATAAAATGCACAATATATTGTGGTTAAAATTTTAAAAAACGAATACTTTCACAGTCTCGTACGCATCGCGTACCTTATTAAAGCTTGCGGTTTCATTACGACGCCGAAAAGGTACGCCATGCGTACCCTACGACTTCGTGGCGGTATAAGGTTATGAAAATTCAAACCTTCCCCAAGCATTCTCATGCCGGCTCTCCAGCCTCAAATCTTCAGGCCAGCACCCGATGGGGGTGCCCAGATTCATCTCCCTGTCTTCAAAGCGCACTATATAAACGCTGCGCTCCGGCTGCTCTTCCACATGGCCGATCATGGTGATGACTCCCCGAGCCCCGGCTTCGGCCAGCACTTGGCCGTGCATGCCATTCGGCATGGAGCCGTCATCGGTGATCGCGTGAGCTGCATAAACAACATCGCCTATATCAAGGTCTTCAATTCTCATGTGTTATCTCCTCAAAGCTTCCGATTGTTTTGTAGCAAAGCCTACAAAGTTTCAAGTGATTGTCTGTTTAGAACCTGCCCTGGCCAGTCCGTCATATTATTCCTGCTTTATTTCTTCTTTATTAAACAAGGCATTAAAAAAATAAAAGGGTGATGGCATACAGGTTGCTTTAAGTATTAACAAGAACGATGCCAACCCTATTCAGGAGAATTACATGATTACATTGACTGAAAACGCTATTAACGCTGTCGGGCGATTTATCGCCGGTTCCGACAAGCCTACAGCCGGCTTGCGGATTGAAGTAACCGATGGCGGCTGTTCGGGTCTGCAATACGGCCTGAAGCTGGAGGAAAATCAGAGCGCAGAAGACACCGTTATCGATTGCGGCAGCGTCAAGGTGTTCGTCGATCCTAACAGTATGCCCATGCTGGACGGCATGTCCGTCGACTTTATCGACAGCATAGAAGGGTCGGGGTTCAAGTTCAGCAATCCAAATGCCGTTAAAAGTTGCGCCTGCGGCACATCGTTCAATACGTGTTCGTAAACAGCCCTAATCAATAGCTTCTGGAGGATTAAACGATGTGGGATTACTCAGAAAAAGTCCAAGAACATTTTTTCAACCCTAAAAATGCCGGAGCTGTCGCCGATGCCAATGCGGTCGGCGAAGTGGGCTCGATCAGTTGCGGCGACGCGCTCAGGCTGACATTGAAAGTCAACGAAGAAACCGAGATCATCGAGGACGCCGGTTTCCAGACCTTCGGCTGCGGTTCCGCGATCGCGTCCTCCTCGGTACTGACCGAAATCATCAAAGGCATGACGCTGGATGAGGCGCTGAAAGTCACCAACCAGGACATCGCCAATGAACTGGACGGCCTGCCGCCCGAAAAAATGCACTGCTCGGTCATGGGGCGTGAAGCCCTGCAGGCCGCTGTCGCGAACTACCGAGGCGAAGAATGGAAGGACGATCATGAAGAAGGCGCGCTGATCTGCAAATGCTTTGCGATCGATGCCGTCATGATCGAGGAAATGGTCGTAGCCAATAACCTGCGCACGGTCGAGGATGTCACCAACTTCACCAAAGCGGGCGGCGGCTGTGCGGCCTGCCATGAAGACATCGAAGGCATCCTGGCGAAAGTGCTGGCCGAGCGGGGCGAAAAATTCGACCCGAACGCCGCGCCGATCGAGGTGGCCGCATTGGCCAAGACCAAGGCGCCGATGACCAACCTGCAGCGCATCAAGAAAATCGAAGAGGTGCTGGATAAGTTAAGGCCGCAGCTGATGGCTGACGGCGGCAACGTGGAGCTAGTCGAGGTCATCGGCAACACCGCTTACGTCAACATGACCGGCGCCTGCAATGGCTGCCAGATGGCCGCCATGACGGTGGCCGGCATTCAGCAACGACTCATGGAAACGCTGGGTGAATACATCAAGGTCGTCCCGGCCTCACAAATGCCCAAAGCCGCCGCGGCAGGAGCGTAAATCATGAACGCCATCTATCTCGATAACAATGCCACCACGCGCGTCGATCCGCTCGTGGTCGATGCAATGCTGCCGTATTTCACCGAACAGTTCGGCAACCCGTCATCGATCCATCGGTTCGCCGACGGTGTCGCCAAGGGCATCAAGCAAGCGCGCCATCAGGTTCAGGAACTGCTGGGCTGCGAGCACGATTCGGAGATCATCTTCACGTCCTGCGGCACCGAATCCGACTCGACGGCCATCCTGTCGGCCATTAAGGCGCAGCCGGACCGAAAGGAAATCATCACGACAACCGTCGAGCATCCGGCCATCCTGAACCTGTGCGAGCATTTGGAAAAGGAAGGCTACACGATTCATCGCATGCCCGTGGACAAAGTCGGGCGCCTGGATCTGGACGCTTACAAAAAACTGCTGTCCGATAAAGTCGCCATCGTTTCGGTCATGTGGGCCAACAATGAAACCGGCACGCTGTTCCCGGTCGTGGAAATGGCCGAAATGGCCCATGCCGCCGGCGTCATGTTTCATACCGACGCGGTCCAGGCGGTCGGCAAGATTCCGATGATGCTGAAGGACACCAAGATCGACATGCTGTCGCTCTCAGGCCACAAGCTGCATGCGCCCAAAGGCATCGGCGTGCTGTACCTGCGGCGCGGCACGCGTTTCCGTCCGCTGCTGCGCGGCGGTCATCAGGAACGCGGACGGCGCGCCGGCACCGAGAATTCGGCGGCTATCGTCGGCCTCGGCAAAGCCTGTGAACTGGCGCTGGCGCATATCGAGTACGAGAACACTTACGTCAAGGCCATGCGCGACCGCCTGGAGCAGGGCATCGTCGGGCTGATCCCGAACTGCTTCATCACCGGCGACATCGACAACCGCTTGCCCAATACCACCGATATCGCCTTTGAATACATCGAGGGCGAGGCCATCCTGATGCTGCTCAACAAAGCCGGCATCGCCGCTTCCAGCGGCTCGGCCTGCACCTCGGGATCGCTGGAGCCTTCGCATGTGATGCGTGCCATGAACATCCCGTATACGGCCGCGCACGGCACGATCCGCTTCTCGTTCTCGCGTTACAACACGATGGCGGAAGTCGACGAGGTCTTGAAAGTGATGCCCGACATCGCCGCGACCCTGCGCAAGCTGTCGCCTTACTGGGACGGCAACGGACCGGTGGTCAATCCCGAACAGGCATTCCAGCCGACCTATGCATAAATATGTAGGGTACGCATTGCGTACCTTAACTGAAACTCAACAAATGGTACGCGGTGCGTACCCTACGTGAATTATGAAAGCTCAATCTCGCACCATCATCATTGACGACACCACGCTCAGGGACGGCGAGCAATCGGCCGGCGTCGCCTTTTCGCTGGATGAGAAGCTGGCGATTGCCGCTAAGCTGGCAGCTTTGGGCGTGCCGGAACTGGAGATCGGCATTCCGGCCATGGGCGAGCTTGAGCGTGACGAGATCAAGGCTATCGCGGCCCTGGGATTGCCCGCCAAGCTGCTGGTCTGGTCCAGGATGCGGCGCGAGGATTTGCGGGCCTGCCTGAACCTTAATGTCGATAAGGTCGATCTGTCGATTTCGGCATCGGACCAGCATATTGAGAACAAACTGAAACAAAGCAGGCCGTGGGTCCTGAAGACTATCGCTTCCTGCGTGTGCGAGGCGCGCGATCTGGGCCTGGAGGTCTGCGTGGGTATGGAGGATGCCTCGCGCGCCGATACCGGCTTTCTGCTGCAAATGGCCGAAGCCGCGCAAGCGGCAGGGGCGAGCCGCATCCGCTTTGCCGACACGGTCGGCATCATGGAACCGTTCGGCGTGTTTGAAACAATCAAGCGCTTGCGTGCCGCAACCGATCTGGAAATTGAAATGCATGCCCATGACGATCTGGGATTGGCCACGGCCAATACGCTGGCCGCGGCCCTGGCCGGCGCCACGCATCTGAACACCACCGTCAACGGCTTGGGCGAGCGGGCCGGCAATGCCGCGCTGGAAGAAGTCGTGGTCGGCCTGAAGCAGTTATACGGCTTTGAAACGGGCGTCGACCTGACCCACTTCACAGCCTTGTCGGAGCAGGTCGCCAGCGCCTCGGGCGATGCCATCGGCAGCCGCAAAAGCCTGATCGGCAAGGACGTCTTCAGCCATGAAGCGGGCATTCATGTCGATGGCCTGCTGAAAGATCCGAACAATTATCAGGGCGTCGATCCGGCCATCGTCGGACGCCGCCACCAACTGGTCCTGGGCAAGCATTCGGGCACGCGCGGCGTCATGCATGCCTATCAGCAACTGGGCATACAGCTGACGCGCCTGCAGGCGCAGCAATTGCTGATGCAGGTCCGGCAGTTCGTCAGCCGTACGAAACGTTCGCCGACCGCTGCCGACCTGGACCGGTTTCATCAAAATCTCTCCGGAGGATATTGCTATGAATGATCAAGCCAAACAACCCTCAGCGGAAAAGACCGCGGACAGGCCCGGACAAACGCTGCCGGCAGAGCCTCAAAGACGAGAGCAGGGCGATGACCGCTATCCGGGTTCCTTTTTCAGGATACCGGGCCTGGCGGTACCGGGCAAAACCGGCTGGAGTCTGAGCTGATGGCTGCCGTGTCTATAGACGAGCGCCTGGAAGCGCCCCTGAGCCTGATAGCGCAATGGCGGGAAGACGTCCATTGCGTGTTCGCCCGCGATCCGGCTGCGCACAGTGTCTGGGAAATCCTGCTGACCTACCCGGGCGTACACGCGACGTTGTTTCACCGCGCTAATCACCGGTTGTGGAAGGCGGGCTGGAAATTGCCGGCCAGAATCCTCGGCTCGGTTGCCCGGATGCTGACCAATGTCGATATTCATCCCGGCGCCACCATAGGCCGGCGCCTGTTCATCGACCACGGCCTCGGCGTCGTGATCGGCGAAACCACCGTCATCGGCAACGACGTCACGCTCTATCACGGCGTGACGCTGGGTGGCACGACCTGGAACAAGGAAAAACGCCATCCCACACTGGGCGACAATGTGCTGGTCGGTTCCGGCGCCAAGGTGCTGGGCGCCATCACGCTAGGCGACAACGTGCGCGTCGGCGCCAATTCCGTGGTCGTCAAGGATGTGCCGCCCTGCTGCACGGTGGTCGGCATTCCCGGCCGCGTCATCCAGAGCAAGGGCACCAAGATACAGAACCGGCACGGCATCGATCTGGACCATCATCTGGTGCCCGATCCGGTCGGCAAGGCCATCAATTGCCTGATGGAGCGCATCGACGAACTGGAAGCCCGGCAGACCGAAGTCAGCAAAGTATTGCACGAGCAGCATTGCGAGGCATGTGAAGCCGAAAGCCTCTGCGCGGCCGAGCAGGAAATCGTCATCAAGCGCGCGGTGGGGGAATAAATGGACCTGCTCGACTTTGAAGCCAAAGATCTGTATTTCGACCGGCCGGATGCGCCCGAGGTCGAGGGACTGATCAGGCAGGCGTCCGAAGACTATAGCCGTGAGGCCGAGTTGCCCTTGTTGAGAGCTTATTTCCTGGCGCCCGAGTCGCTGAACGTGCTGGTGGCCCTGAACCGTTTTTATTATTACCAGCACCGTCTGGAAGACGCTCTCAACGCGACCGGCAAGGCGCTGGACGTGGTCAGGCTCATGACCGGTTTTCCCGAAGACTGGCGCGATCTGCGGCAGAGCTATATCGATGCGGTTCCGCCTGATTCGCTGACAAGAGTCCGCTTGTATCTGTTCACCCTGAAAGCCATCGGCTTTCTGAACATGCGCCTGCACCGGCTGGATGAAAGCCAGGCGGTTTTCGAGAAGCTGGTCGAGCTGGACCGCATGGACCGCATCGGCGCCAAGGGGCTGCTGGAATTGCTGCAGCAGTGCAGGGCCGAGGTTAGGGCCACGGCATGATCGCGGCCGGACGGGGCATGTTGCCCCGTCCGAAAGTTTGGTGTCGGTTAAGAACGACCACTTGGACAGGACTGCACGGAAACATTAGGGACGGGGTTGCAAACCCCGTCCCGCTGGATGAACCGGCATGCTTTCAAAGGTACGCGATGCGTGCCCTACCTGCGGCCGGACGGGGCATGTTGCCGCGTCCGAATGGTTTGAAGCTGGTCAAGAACAGCAATCTGAATCGGCAACCGCAGAAACGTTGGGGACGGGGTTGCAAACCCTGTCCCGCTTGAGACTTAATAAAAGGTACGCGGTGCGTACCCTACTTCGTGGTTAATTTGTTTAGGAGGCGGTCATGTCGAAGTCAAACGAAAAACCCTATTCCATGCTGATGACCGTGACAACGACAGCACTGTTCGTCCTGCTGGCGTTATACCTGCTGTTTCAGGACACCTCATTAGTCGGGCCTATTTGAATGTTTGGAGAAAAACGATGAGTTTCGAAGAAGAAATGGAAGAGCTGGAATCAGCCGAAGACTTCCTGCAGTATTTCGAGCTGGAATACGATCAGCGCGTTGTGCACGTCAACCGCCTGCACATCCTGCAACGTTTCCATGACTACCTGCAAAAAGCCGGAGACAGCATGCCGGATGACGAAGAGGCCAAACGGGCCGTGTACAGCCGGCTGCTGATGCGCGCCTACCAGGATTTCGTCGAATCCGACGCCCAGACCGAGAAGGTGTTCAAGGTCTTTTCTATGGGCCAGCCGCAGACTGCGTTTGTTTCACTGAGCGATATAAAAACATGAACCCCGAACGCTTTGACGAAGGCCGGTTTGAATACGGCGAGGCCGTGCGCGTAACGCGCAACATCCGCAACGACGGCACCTATCCGGGCCTGGAGGTGGGCCATCTGCTGATCCGGCGCGGCAGCGTCGGCAACGTGGTCGAGGTCGGCACTTTCCTGCAGGACCAGGTCATCTTCACAGTGCATTTTCTCAATCACGGCCGCATGGTCGGCTGCCGCCTGGAGGAACTGATCAGCGCCGACGATCCCTGGAATCCCAGCCGTTTCGAGTTCAGGGACCAGGTGGTCTGCGCGGTCGATCTCGGCATGCAGGGCCAAATCCTGTATCCCAAAGGCACGCAGGGAGAGATTTTCAAAGTGATCAGGGACAACGAGATGATTCAGTACCACGTCAATTTTACCGGACGGATGCTGCAAGTGCCGGAATCGGCGCTGGAACCCGCCCATCCCGAAACCTTTAACGAGCCGGAGGGTTGACTATGGAAACCGTTGAAAAAGCTGCCCGGACAGAACCCTATGCGTTGCTCCGTGCCTCGCTGGCGCTGTTCAGGAAAGCGCCGGACAAGCTGGACCCGGCCCAGTTGCAGCAGGCCGAAGCGCAGGCCAGGAACGAATACCGGCTGGAAAGCCGGGTGCTGAATGCGCCGGAAGCGGCTGGCGTGATCATCCCCGAGCGCGAATGGCAGGCGGCCTATCAGGAAATCCGCGACCGTTACGAAGACGAGAGCGCTTTCCTGAGCGAGCTGGCGAAAAACCGGCTGACCGAGGAGACTCTGCGCGCGGCATTGTACCGGCAATGCAAGGTCAATGCCGTATTGGAGAAGATCGCCGCGCGTTCGCCCGAAGTCAGCGAAGTAGAAATCGGCATTTACTACCATCTGCACGCCGAGCAATTCAACCGGCCGGAGCTGCGCGAAGTCAGCCACATCTTCATCAGCATCAATCCGGATTTTCCCGAAAACACGCGCGAGAATGCCTGGGACCGCATTCAGGATGTCCGCGCAAGACTGCTAAAAAAGCCGCATAAATTCGCCGAGCTGGCCCTGAAGTATTCGGAATGCCCGACCTCCCTGAACGGGGGGACGCTGGGCAAGGTGCCGCGCGGTAAGCTGTATCCCGAACTGGACGCCGTGCTGTTCAGCATGAAGGCCGGCGAAGTCAGCCAGGTTCTGGAATCGGAAATCGGTTTCCATGTCCTGCTCTGTAAACAGATACATCGGGCGGAAACCATCTCATTAAAAAACGCGACGCCGAAAATACGCCAGCTGATGAAGGAGCGCTACAGACGCAACTGCCAGCGCGCCTGGCTGGCCAGTTTGCCGGTCGCCGAAACGGAGGGAAAAAGTTATGGCGGATAAAGAAACCAGACACTGTTCTTTTTGCGGTATCGAACAATCGGCATCCGTGCCGCTGATCGCCGGCGCCGAAGGCACCATCTGCGAGGCCTGCGTGCTGTTGTCCAGCCAGGTCATATCGAGCTGGAGCCGGCGCAAGGAGCTGGCGGAAATGCAGGGACCGCTGCCGATTCCGGCCAAGATCAAGGAATATCTGGACCAGTACATCATTGGCCAGCATCTGGCCAAGGAAATCCTGTCGGTCGCGGTCTACAACCACTACAAGCGGCTCAAGCACGTCAGTGGTGATGCGGGCCTGGGCGAGTTCGACAAGGACGTGGAGATCGGCAAGTCCAACATCCTGCTGATCGGACCGTCCGGCACCGGCAAGACCCTGCTGGCCAGTACGCTGGCGAAGATTGTCGGCGTGCCGTTCGTGGTGGCCGACGCCACGACGCTGACGCAGGCCGGCTATGTCGGCGACGACGTGGAAAATATCCTGGTGCGGCTGCTGGACGTGGCCAACGGCAATATCGGCAATGCCGAATGGGGCATCGTCTATCTCGATGAGATCGACAAGATTGCGCGCAGCCCGGAACAGCAGACCGGCACGCGCGACGTCTCCGGCGAGGGCGTGCAGCAGGCATTGCTGAGGCTGGTCGAAGGCTCGCAGGTCAAGGTGCCGTCCAAGGGGCGCGGCAAGGACGGTGCCGATACGATCATCGATACGCGCAATATCCTGTTCATCGCCGGCGGCTCGTTTCCGGGTTTGGAAAGGCACGTCGAGCGCCGCCTCGTGCCCACCGATACGGCCATCGGCTTCCATGCCGCCGTCAATAACCCGAACAAGAAGCCGGCTCTGGAAGAGATGCTCAACGCCACGCAGCCCAGCGATCTGCGCAAGTTCGGCCTGATCCCCGAATTCATCGGCCGCTTTCCGGTGCTGGCGCCGCTGGAGCCGCTGGATGTGGACGCCTTGATACAGGTTCTGACCGAACCCAAGAATGCGCTGGTCCGTCAGTATCAGCAACTGTTCGCGTACGAGGGCGTGGAGCTGAAATTCGAGCAGGAGGCACTGGTTGAAATCGCCAACAAAGCCATCGAGCGGGAAACCGGCGCGCGCGGGCTGCGCAGCATCATGGAGCAGATTCTCAGAAAGACCATGTTTGAGATCCCCTCTCGCGACGATGTTGAGCAGTGCGTCATCGATGCGGCCACCGTCAGGGGCGAAGGCGAAATCAAAGTGATCAGGAAAGAAGCGGTCAAGATCAGGCAGCAAGCGTCATAACGGCGGCTTTACGAAGCTCGGGCGACTAAAGTCGCCCCCACAAAGGAAACACGGGAATACCATGAAAACCGAAGACAAAATCCGCCAGCAACTGGCATCCAACCCGATCATCATCTACATGAAAGGCATACCGGCCAATCCGCAGTGCGGGTTTTCGGCCAAGGCCATCAGCTTTCTCAACCAGACCGGCGTCGCCTACGCCTATGTCAACGTGCTGGAGGCGCCTTTCATCCGCGAAAAGCTGCCGGGCATCTCGCACTGGCCGACTTATCCGCAATTGTTCGTGAACGGCGAACTGGTGGGCGGCTGCGATATCATTGAAGCCATGGCCAACGAGGGCAGTCTGTCGCCGCTGCTAAGTCAGGCGGTCGCCAAAGACGCGCAGCCGGAAGGCGATACGTTGAGCGCCGCCGAGGTTGAAGCGCTGGTGCGTCAAGGGCTACCGGATGCGCAGGTTGTTATCGAAGGCGCCGGCTGTGACTTGTCCTTAGTGGTCGTCAGCGGGCAATTCACGGATCTGTCGCCGGTAAAAGAGCGGCAGCTGGTGCTGGCAACGCTGAAGGAACCTTTGGCCTCAGGCAAGCTGCACGCGGTCAGCGTCAAAGCCTATACGCCCGATGAGTGGCAGGCCAAGCAGGCTCGCCCTGATTCGGGGCTATTACAGATACAGGCTTAGGGGCTTCAGGTGGTTATGTAGGGGCGAATTCATTCGCCCAGGGCGATTGAAATCGCCCCTACAGTGAACCTGCCTTTCCAATACCCGTTAATTGGAGCAAACCATGATTGAAGAATTAGCCGTCGTCGTAAAAACAGAAAACCATCAGGTCTGGGTCGAAAGCCGGCAGGGCGGCGCCTGCGCGGGCTGTAGGCAAAAAGCTTCGTGCTCGACATCGGCAATCGGCAGCGTGGTCGGCAAAAAAGCCGTTGCCGTCGACAGCCGAATCAATCTGCATGTGGGCGATGAAGTCATCGTCGCCATTGATGAAGTCCTGGTACTGAAAGCCTCATTGTTATTGTATTTGTTGCCATTGATGGCCATGTTCGCCAGCGCCGGCATGACCAACTGGCTATTGCCCGATGCCAACGCTCGCGTCGAGCTGTGGACAGCCGGCAGCGCCTTGCTCGGCCTTTTGCTTTCGATGTGGCTGATCAGCAGGTTGCAGAAGCTATTCTTGTTGACCCACTGCGCCAGGCCGATCGTGCTGAAAAAGCTTTAGTCATGGTCAACGTTTGGGCTATCGATAAGGATATCGCGCTGAAGCTGTTGCTTCTGGAACTGGTGCGTCTTTACGGCGAAAACACGCTGGCACTGAAAACCTCAGATCCAAATCGTCAGGCGGTTGAGCTTTGCCTGACCGATGACCCCTCCATGTCTGTCTATGTCTACACGTTTGCCCAGAACCGCGGATGCTACGGCATCGATTTGAAATACCCGATTCCGGAACACAATATCATCGGCGAAAATGAAAATCTGCCGCTGGACCGGACCCTGGAAATTATCGCCATCCATTTATTTTCTTAACAGTAACTGCATGAATCAGGAATCCTCGCTTATCTGCCGCCATTTCGTCAGCTACAGCGGCGTCAAACTGCCGTTAAAACTGGTCAATGAACTGACCGAAGCCGGCCTGAACAATCGCAACACCTTTTATCGCGGCTATTTCGATACTCTGGGCCGCCTGCGGGTCTGCCAAAAGATCGTGTACGGCGAAGTCGAATCCGAACACCGCTATCAATATGATGACAAAGGCAGGTTGAAACACGCGCTGATTATTGAAGACGGCGAGGAACGCGGACTTGATTTTAATGAACAGGTGTAGTGCGCACATTTATGCCTTGAAAAAGTTTTGCACGCCATTTTCGAAATTCCAGATGGATTGAATCCCAGCAATATACTCAATGCGTATCGTAACAGATGATTGTCAGCAAATTTTTCATAATATATGTAACTTAAATTGTCAAGGGGGTAACCCCGGGTTTTTCTGTGAACTTTTTCATATTTTTGAAAATATCCTGCTACTATACTCAAGCCCTGCATTAAGTAATGTGCAGTTGTGCAGCAGTCTTTTACAGACTGCTAATGTTTTGAATTACAAACGGAATTCAAGGTAATAAGTTATGAAGAAATTAGTTTTATTAAGCAGTGTTGCACTGTTGGCTTCAGTAGGCTCGGCGAATGCCGCGCCGGTACAATATGCTGGCAATGGCCACTGGTATGATTTTATCAGTACTGGAAATATCAGTTGGGATAACGCAGTGAACGGCGCTGCAGGCTCCCTTCACAATGGAGTGAATGGACATTTGGCTACTGTTTCAGATGCCGGCGAAGATCAGTTCATATCATCTATAGCGGGTAACGCTTTTGGTTATTTGGGCGCCTTTGATGCAGGACATGAAGGGATATGGGAATGGATAACCGGGGAAACGTGGTCTTATACAAATTGGGCAGGAGGGGAACCCAACAATTGCTGTGGCGGCGAAAATTATCTGATGAAATGGTCTAACAACCAATGGAATGATATTGCGTCAGCTGACAGTTGGATAACCGGATATTATGTAGAGTATGAGAATGCTCCTAGTGCCGTACCCGTTCCTGCCGCAGTCTGGCTTTTCGGTTCAGGATTATTAGGTTTGCTTGGCGCTAGACGTAAAAGTCAGCAGGGAATCTTGTAGTCTGACAGGATGCGCTGACCACTGCATCGGCAGGAAATGATCCCGTCATTTTCTCCGCATAAGCCACATTCATAGGGCTTATGCGGGGATAATCCAATAGGGCGCAAGGAGCAACGCAGCCAGAGGGGATGCGTTGAATACAGTGAATCGCATCAAGGGTGTCGATGGGTTCTTTGGGCATCCGCGCACCTTATCAGCTAGACCATCCAGTCCTCCAACCAATGACACATCACTAGGAAGCGTCTCAATTTGTATCGTCATTTTCGGTAAAGATGGTTATGTGATTGCACATCAAGTCAGCCATAGACTCGGTGCCGCTTATCACCCGGCCCTGCGTTAAAGAACAGAGCATTCTCCGTCCGAGTCAGAAAGCCGTTGCCAAAGGCGAATCCGTACAAGCTTTCAATCCGAACGGGAACATTATCGGTAGATTCCAGTTGGCCGATAAACTCCCCGGTCGCCAGGTCAAAGGCATTAATCTTGCCATCGCCGAAATCACCCATCGACAGGCGGTTGCCGAATTTGCCAAAGCCTGACAGCGAAGGCCATTCCCCTGAGCGCGTTCAGTTTTTGCCGTGATGCCGCTCGACAGTTACGAGAAGGCTGAACAATACACCGTTGGGATGAACACATTGGTCAAGTTAGACTCCTTGTTTTTTACGTATCTTAAAAAAATCTTAAATATCTCTTAAACGTGAAGATGATCACGGCTTTTAGCTAGCGTTTGAATTAAGGTGATTGCGCTCTTAATTGTTTGTCGTACTCCGGCTTATTTACCGGGCAGCTTCTCCAGTAGATATCAATGACACCGGAGAACAAATAACTCAGAGCCCAGCGCAACCAGGGAGCAAACCTTGAAAGATTTTGACTGTTACAAAGGATTAGATGATGCGTAAAGCAACCTTTAACACGCCTTATTTCTTGCATCGCCCAAAGGTACGGTCTTTCGCTGAGCGCAAATTCCGCTCGGCAGCTTTTTTACTACTGCTGGCGCAGAGGCAATCTTATTAAACGAGATGCTTTAAGTAATGCTTAGTGAATCTGTCAAAAAACCGATATTTATCTATACTTAATTTTATTATTATGAAACAAAAAAATAAGCATATGGAAAAATTAGGGCGCTCAGGCTTCACGTCGCTTGAGCTAATGATAGTTATTGCCATTATCGCCATCCTGGCGGCGCTTGCCATTCCTTCATTCGGCACCACTCTCGACAAACAGCGCATCACCGGCGCGGCTGAAGCCATGTTAGCGGATCTGCGCTGGGCGCGGGCCGAAGCCATTAAGCGCAATAAAAAAGTCAGAGTCACTTTCACTCCCGGCAGTTCATGGAGTTATACCGTCCATGTCGATCCCGCCGGCAGCAACGCACTGCTCAAAACCGTCAATGGCAGCGATTTCCCCGCAACAACCTTATCATCGGCCAGTTTTGCCAGCGGCGTTGCCTATACCACTTTTGATCCGATACGAGGCACAAACCCGAATAACGGCACAGTCACAATCACTTCCAGCAACTTTAGCGCCGAAGTCAAAGTCAGCACGCTGGGTCGCGCACGGATTTGCGGTTCAATAGGAGGCTACGAAACATGTTGATAATCCATAAACAGCAAACCGGTGTAACACTGATTGAACTGCTGATCGGCATGCTGATTGGCTTGATTATTGTCGCCGCCGGCATCAGCGTTTTTGTCACCTCGGTCAAAGGCCAAGCCGACAACATTAAGCTCAGCCGCCTGAATCAGGATATGCGCGCCATGATGGACATTATGGAACGCGATATCCGCAGGGCAGGGTTTGTGACATCTGATCCAACGACTAATTTGGCTTCTCTGCAAGACAATCCTTTTTTTGACGCTAACGCTGAACTGGCGGTTTATGATAGCAATACGTGTATTGTTTACGCCTATAACAGGGATGAAAGCGACGATAAAGATGATGATGGAAATGGTCGCATAGATGTAGTGTCAAGCGATAGACTCGGTTTTAGATTGGTTAGTGGCAATCTGGAAATGCGTACCAGTGGCACAACCAATGCAAACTGCACCGATGTCGCTTGGGAGTCCATCACCGAATCGGAAGTGGAAATCACCGGGTTGACGTTCAATCTGATCTCAACAACTCTCAATGTCAGCAGCATGGCCAATGATGATGACGGCGATGGCGTCTCGGAAGCTGCCGATACCGATGGCATTCCTTATGGGGATGATAATGATAACGGCTTTTGCGATAGCGGCGAGGTCTGCAACACCTGCACCCGTGATGGCAGTCCGGATCCTGCCTGCCTATACGTACGCAATGTCACTATTACATTGACCGGCCGTTTACGCGACGACAATGCCGTCACGCAAACCATCACCGAACAGGTGCGGGTGCGTAACGACAAGTATCTGGCCCCGATTCCTTAACCGCTACGCTTTGTGGAGTTAGTCATGACGTTTCCGAACCTCAACTTGAAAGCTCGCCAGCAGGGCGCCGCCACCTTGCTAGTGGTGATGGTGCTGGCAATCATAATGGCCGTTGTCGCACTGACCACGGCGCACACCGGTCTTATGGAGCAGAAAATTACCGGCAATGATCTGCGGGCGAGAGAAGCTTTTGAAGGAGCCAATGCTGGAATCGAATATGGCGTGGCTTATCTGACAACCGATAGCTACAGTAATTATACGGCATTAACATGGATTACTTCTGGCAGTAATCAATCTTCATCGCCTGCTACAGCAAGTGGCAATATCGCATCGGGAAATTTTTCTTACACTCCCAATGTCACTTATCAACGGAAACTAAATTCTGATTACATTCGGGTTCTTTCAATCGCGAGTGAAACAAGTGACGGCACCATTACCGCAGCCAACGAGCAATATATTAAATCGCTGTCATTATTAAACAACGGCTCGGGGTTTAATGCCCCACCCTTAGCCATTGACGGTTGCTTAAGTGACGTATTGGGCAATCCTGATATTTATATTGGCACTCGCCCTGACGGCATTGCATTGGGAACATCCCAGAGTCCGACGAATCAAGGCGTATGGGGTGATAGTGACGATGGTGACAATCCGTGTTTAAAACAAGGACATTTAAATGCTCATGGCGGCCAACCAGTAGGTGAATTGTTTATACATGGAAAGGCTTGGGAATATGTCTTTGGTGCAATCACACGTGAACAAATCAAGGCGAAAGCTGATGCCGAAGTCGCCGCTGGCGTTGCTGATAGTGATCGCAATTTTGTTTGGGTGTCGGATTCGAGCAATTATCACACCTCATGGGGATCTGCGACTCACCCCGTCATTTTAGTATTTGATGCGGCGGCTGATTGCCCAAAAATCAATGGTAATCCCACCATTTATGGCATTGTTTTTATTGATGCACCTTGTGTCGCTAATGGCTGGGGCGGGACAGAAGTTTATGGCACGGTTGTGATAAATGGGGATGTTTCCAAGCTGAATGCAAATACTGAATTTCATGATTGGACAGGCGCAAGTGGCACTGTTAACAGTTTAGGTAACAGCTTTATTGATGGGATTTATAAAGTTCCCGGCACCTGGAAAGATTTTTAAAGGAAAATTACCATGAAAAAACCGCTGCATGCCTCTCAGCGAGGCTTTACTCTTTTGGAAGCATTGATCTCTGCACTGATCCTCGCAGTGGCGATGCTGGGAATGGCCAAACTGCAAGGCATTACCCTGATCAACAGCTCCGATAGCCGCATGAAAACTCATGCCTTGAATCTGGCGCAGGAAAAAATTGAAGAGCTGCGCAGCTTCGCCAATCAAGATGCTTACACCGATTTAGCTTCGGATCTCGTGGGTGATGACGTCACAGGCGCCAATAGCACCTTTACCAGGACCTGGACTGTCACGCCCTGCGACAATTCTGTCGATTGCAAGCAACTTAATGCCCAAGTGACCTGGACAGATCCGAGAGGCGCCACCCAAACCGTACAGCTTACCTCATACATTGCCGAGGCCGATCCGGTGAAATCTGGCGTGGCATTGTTGTTGACAGGTGGAGGGGCTGGTGGAGGTGGAGGCGCTGGTGGTGGCGGCGCTGGTGGTGGCGGCGCAGGTGCTGGAAATGGCAATGGCGGTGGAAACGGTGGTGGTAATGGTGGTGGTAATGGTGGTGGTAATGGTGGTGGTAATGGTGGTGGTAATGGTGGCGGCAATGGCGGTGGAAACGGTGGTGGTAATGGTGGTGGTAATGGTGGCGGTAATGGTGGCGGTAATGGCGGTGGAAATGGTGGTGGAAATGGTGGTGGCAACGGCAATGGCCATGGCTAGTGGTAACGACGCACCTACATTCACAACTGGAAGGAGACAACGCTCAGCTTATTGATTCAGCCCCATGATGTTTGAACCGTTCGGGCTGAGAGGGTCGAAGCCCTGCCGCCTCTCGATACGCTCAAGGCGAACGGAGTTAACACTTTCAAGGGCCGGATCAATAATAGGATGAGATGACCCAAAGTAGACAATAAAGTGAAGCGCATCAACCGCGATCGATGCGCACCTAAGAAGCCGCGTCGATCGCGTTCGATTTATCGGGCCTATCAGCTCTTCTTAACAAACTCCGATTTCAGCTTCATGGCGCCGATGCCGTCGATTTTGCAGTCGATGTTATGATCGCCTTCGACCAGGCGGATATTTTTGACTTTGGTGCCGACTTTGACCACTGAGGATGAACCCTTGACTTTGAGGTCCTTGATGACGGTGACGCTATCGCCGTCTTGCAGTATGTTGCCGTTGGCATCCTTGACCACCAACTCATCGGAACCGGCTTCGGCTGTCTCGCCTTTTGGCCACTCGTGCGCGCATTCAGGGCAGATGTACATATCGCCGTCTTCATAAGTGAATTCTGAGCCGCATGCCGGGCATTTTGGGAGATTACTCATTGCTTTACCTTATATAGAATTGTTTCAACCTTGCGGGAGACAAGGCACAGTGAGCCGGTATGATGCCAGATTTGGGTAATTATTTCCACTGGATCGAGGTAATAATATGATTTTATTGTAATTTTTTAGGTCTGTTGTTTGATGGCATTTTTTATGACTTCTTTGACATAGGCATAAATGCCGGGGCAACTGCTCAGCCTCGGGCCTGCTACATTCAGGACGGCAATATGATAGTCATTAATGAAATCTCGGATTGCCTTTGACGCCGGGCCGCAGCCCACCAGACTGATATCGATGAGCTTATAAGGCTTATGGAACTGCATGCAAAATCCCAGCGTCTGTTCTGTGCCGCCATGAAGCGCTGAATCATAGAAAATGACAGTGCCGTGCGAGTCTTCGACATTTTTCCTGGTTCTCTGCCGGTACCCGCCGCTGAGTTCCGTCAACGGATACCTGGCATCGATTTCACCGTCTTCCGCCAGCCTGCCGGCCGGACAATAACCGCCAACCGGAAAGCCCAGTTCGATACCGGCATCCAGGGCCGCTCTGTCGGCGCCTGTCTGTCCGCCGCTCACTATTTTATTCAGCATGATCCTGCCCGCACGCCAGTTTTAATTTCAAGTTTAAGACTGTTTCCGTAATCCTAAAAGCAGATCCTGGCTTTTTGATTCCCGATACGGAAAGACCGGGAGATAGCCGAAACGAGTGCATAAAGACGGCTGACAGCCCTCCCGCATTGCGCTAGAATCCGCTCATTTGTTACCACGATTGAGTTGATGTTCGATGAAAACGCAGCCGAAGCAAGCAAAACAACCCTCTCCTGCCGAACTGCAGGCCTTGCACCAGCTCTTTCAGGCCGGTCGTCTGCAACAAGCCGAAGCGACGGCGCGATCGATGCTAAGCAAGTATGCCAAAGCGCCCGTCCTGTACAACATACTCGGGCTTTGCCAGCAAGGCCAGGGCAAGTACCGTGAAGCGGTGGCCAGTTTCCGGAAACTGCTGGCCATCGACCCGCGTATCGCTGAAATTCATTTCAATCTCGGCGTGCTTTTCACCCAACTCGATGATGTCAAAGAAGCCATAGCCAGTTATCGTAAAGCGCTGCAGCTCAAGCCGGCTTTGACGGTAGCTCACTTTAATCTGGGAACTTTGCTGCAGGGTCAGGGCTTGTTAAACGAAGCGGCACAGCATTATCAAGAGGCGATTGCCCTTGAACCCGGCTTTTTTGCGGCGCTGGGCAATCTCGGCACAATCCTGCAGCAGCAGGGCAAGCTTGAAGAAGCGGCGCAATGCTACCGTAGGGCGCTGGCGCTCAATGCTGATGCGCGCGGGTATTTTAACCTCGGGGCGGTCCTGTACGGGCTTGGACAGCACGAGGAAGCGGTCCGGCAGTTTCGGGAATCCGTCGGTCTGGACCCCCAGTTTGCCGATGCCTGGAACTCGCTCGGCGAAACGCTGCGCGACCGCGGCGAGATGGATGAAGCGATCCGCTGCTATAAAAAGGCCATTGAGGTTCAGCCTGATCATGATCGGGCCAAATACAACCTGGGCGAATATCTGTGCCTTGCTGGCCGGCTCAATGATGCCATCCCTTATTTCGAGGCCTCCGACTTTGCCGACAGCAAGGAGAGGGCGCTGCAATGTTTGTACAAAACCGGGCAATTCGAGCTGTTCAAGCAGCGCTTCGACGCGCTGACCGCCGATGCCCGGGCAACAACCGTTCTGCTTGGAACCTTATCGACCCATTACGCCGGCAATTTTCATCAGGAAAATCCTTACCCTTTCTGCGCGGCGCCGATGGACTATGTGCGGCATATGCACATCGATGAATTGACTGATCCCGATAATCCGCTGCTTCAGGAACTGCTGCACGACATTCAGCATCTGGCCATCGCCGAAAGGAAGCAGGGGCGGCTGTATTACGGCATACAGTCCGCCGGAAATTTACTGCTGCGCTCCGAGCGATCCTTTCAGCAACTCGCGGCCTTGATCCGCGAAAAGATCGTCGAATACCGGCAGCATTACGCAGGTACCAGCGACCGGCTGATCGTGGATTTTCCTCGAGAAATCGAATTTACCAGCTCCTGGTATCTGCGCATGAAGAAAGGCGGATACCTGGGCTCGCACATCCACGAGGAAGGCTGGATCAGCGGCTGCGTCTATCTCAAGCTGCCGGAGCGGATCACCGATCACGAGGGCAGTTTCGCGTACAGCACCGATGGCGATGATTATCCGAGACTGCATGACGACTTTCCGAGCCAGATAGTGGATGTGCAGGTGGGCGATCTGGTGCTGTTTCCTTCATCCCTGTTCCACCACACCCTGCCTTTCCAGTCCGACCAGGAGCGGGTCTGCGTGGCTTTTGACGTTAAGCCTGCCCCGTAGCTTGCGGGTTGGGGCTTTGGCGGAGGCCCGGCATGGGCGGCTAATTCAGGTAGCAGGGTACGCACTGCGTACCATTTTTGAAAATATCCAGATGAATTAAATCCAGAAGATACGCTGTGCGTACCCTACCGGACTGACGATTGAACGAAGGAGGTGCAACAAGGCTGGAGCGGGGCCATAAAATGGCGCTGAGGCGAAGTGCATCCTATGGCTTTTCAGCGAACCAATTTCTCATATGGCATCAAGCTATAGCGTTGCTTGATTGCCTCTTCATAGCTGGTCCGTAGTGAATCTGCCGCTTTCATATAACCCATGATTTCATCTTCGAGGTCGCTAGGGTCTCCGCTTTCGGCTGCTTGCTCCATTTCCGCTTTTAGCCCCCATATTTTTTCGTCCACTGCCTGTATCGCTGCTTCCAAAGCATATGCGCTAATTTCTATCATGCAAAATCTCCTAAAAAATCGTTTAAATTTTCTTACCTAATTCGATCGCTTTGACAATGGCATTTCGCGCCAAATTATCTAATGCACCTTTAAAAGAATCCATTCGCATCATCTTGGCCTTGCTTTCGATTTGGTAATGATTCGCATCAAAAATTTTGTTATAGCCAGTAAACCGGACAACAAGCGATTCTGGAATAACCGTACCCTTCGGTATCTCGAATGATAGCCAAGATTTTCCTTGAAAAACCTTTGCGCGATCAAATAATGAAGTGCCTCCACCAGTTTTAACCCACATATCTCCATTCTTGTCAGCAAATGAGTCGATATCTCTCTTTCGAGTTTTTCCGTTAGACAGTTGGCGAGGTTCAAAGTCAGGATATAAGATTTCCGGGGCTGGTTGGGCGTCGATGATTGCACCTCGCGGAAATTGTTCGATTCGTATTGAACGGAACAGATCAACAGTCGTTTCTTCCATGCATTACTCCTAATTTTTTATATCATCAGAAAGTTGAAGGTCAATCGTCATAGTGATGATTCCGATTAATGTAACCTTATTGGTTGCTATTTCTTCTTTTGGCATTGTCTAGCAAGCGAATCCCATATCCGGGTCTTACTTAAGCTCAGAAATAAAAAATTTTCGAGCATTGTTTTTCTGGACGAGATAACGCGCAAATCATATAAAAACAGTTTTAAACTAACCTCAAAGTATAACTCATCAATAAAATTATATATGATCGTTTTTGGTTAAATGCGCTAATTCAAGAAGCAGGGTACGCACCGCCTACCATTTTTCAAAATATTCAGATGAATTAAATCCAAAAGGTACTCAGCGCGTGCCCTGCCGGGCTGGGCGGGTAGCTTGGCGGAAGTCCGGCCTGGCCTGCTGCTGTTCAGTTTGAAATTTCAGCAAAAAACCAGAAAATCAAAGTCCTGCGGGTTGCCGTATCAACAGAACCCGACGCCTTGTTCAGTGTTCTTTAGGTGTATCGCGTGCTGTAGTTTTGACCGGCCAGATTAATTACACTATACTTGGTATCGATTCGATATTATATTAACAATAACCAAGGAGTATATTTATGTATAAATTTAAACCGATGGGGTTGGCTTTGGTTTTGGCAGTCGGTATATACGCACCGGTCAGTCAGGCTGATAATGAACAAAGCTATTTTGACCAAGTGGGCGATAAGTTTTTAACAGGGTCTGCCAATCTTTTTACCGGAATTGGAGAAGTCCCCAAAAATATTGTCAATATGAGCAAAGATACCAATCCAATCGTCGGAGCGACCGGCGGACTGATATACGGTACTTTGCATACATTAGGCAGAACCGCATCGGGCGTATTTGACGTACTCACCAGCCCGATCCCGACCAAGAGCATGGCCGAGCCTAAATATGTCTGGTCCGACTTCGACCAAACCACGACCTACGGCGGTACTTTCGAATAATAGTCGTTTTATCTCCCCGCTAGTTCGGGGAGATTTTTTCCTTCCATCCCCGTTTCCCGCACCCAGTCTATAATCTAAGCTGAAGCTTTGCGGGAATCCGGCCAACGCGGTTTCAAAGGAAACGCACCGCTTACCACTGTTTTAGTTTCGTGTTCCGCGCGGACGTTTTATCAGGAAAGTTTTTTCGAGATTTCAGATCCGCAAATCCTCGTTTTTCCAAAAAATTCCTCGGCTATTGCTTTGTTTCCTTATGTGCCCAACGCGCATTTCTAACGTTCAGATGGCGTTATAGTACTGACAAACTCCCGTTACAGGCACCCATTCAAAACGCCGGATTTGTGAACTTAGCTCAGGTGGCTATAATGCATATCCAAACGGTAAACAAAGGTGATTCTAATGAGCAACAATCCGAAATTACGGTGGGGCATTTTAGGCGCGGCGCGCGTCAATGAGCGGCTGTTGCCCGCCATTGTGGAAGCGCATAACTCCGAACTGATCGCGATAGCCAGCCGGCGGCCCGGCGCGGCGGCGCAGACATTGGTGCAGTATGCGCCGCAACAGCAGGGCGTTCATGCGTATGATGACCTGGATGAGCTACTTCAGAATCCCGACATTCAGGCCGTTTATCTGCCCATGGCGAATCACGAGCATGCGGAATGGGCGCTGCGCGCTATCGAACAGGGCAAGCATGTGCTGTGCGAGAAGCCGATGGCGTTGACGGTGGCTGATATCGAAGCCATCGAAGCCGCGGCGCATCGTCGCAATGTCACGGTCATGGAAGGCTTCATGTACCGCTTTCATCCGCAGCATGTGCGGGTGCTGGAACTGATCCGCTCGGGCCTCATCGGCGAGATCCGGTCAGTGCGCGCCAGCTATTCGTTCATGATGCGGCCCGCGCGCATGTACCGGCTGGCCGAAAGCGTCGGGCGCGGAGGCGGCGCCATGTGGGATATCGGTTGTTACGCGATTCATTCCGCGCGGCTGTTTTTCGATCATGCGCCGCTGGCGGTAACGGCCATGGCCAGGTATGTCGAAAGCGGGGCGGATATTACGACCAGCGGCATCATGGATTTCGGCGATGGCAGATTCGCTCATGTCGATTTCAGCTTTGAAAGGGCGCGCCGGTGCGAATACGAGGTGATCGGCACGAAAGGCGGCGTTAAATGCCATACGGTCTGGCAGCTGCCCGGCGATGTGCCGGTGCTTTCCTGGTGGACCGAAGATGGGCAGCAATGCGAAGAGCGCCTGCCGGCGGCCAACCATTTTCGGCTGGAAATCGAGCATTTCAGCGATTGCGTGCTGAACGGCAGACCGCCGCTGCTGTCGTTCGACGATGCCAAAATCAATTGCAGGACAATTGTCGCGGCCTTGCAGTCCGCCGCTCAGGGTCAGAAGGTGGCATTGGCTTGAACAATAAGCCCTGTCTGTTTAAAAAAGGCAACCAAGCTTCAGTGGAAGAAATATGGCGGGTTTAATCGATAAATTTAAGAGAGGGTAAACATTATGCAAACGTTACATATAGTGGTCGGATTGGCTGCGCTGGCACTCATTCTTATATTCTGGGCTGTCAAACGCTACTTGATCAAACAAAAGGCGGCCGGAAGCAGTGCGGCAAAGCCAAGCCCGAAAAGACCCGAAAGCGCGCCTGCCGCCGCGGCAAGCCGGAAGGATGCGCTCAACGTGCAGGCGGAAAGCAGTTTCCAGGTTTCAGATAGTGCCCAGCCTTCCGTTGACAGACGTGATTCCGGTATCGATGACAGACGCTATCATGCCGCCGAGGAACAGAAAGCAGAGCCTGTTCCAGTCGCCGTGCGCGAGACGGCTTCCGCGGTTGGTGCGGAAACAGCCAGAATAGCCGAAGCGCCGAAGGCAGAGCCGGCTCCAGCCCCTGTTCATGAGGAAATGCCTGCCACTGTTGCGGAAGCAGCCAAGGTTGCCGAAGCCCCGAAACCGGCACCGGCAACCGCTCGCGAAGAACTGCCGGCAGACTGGCTCCCGGAGGATTCCGTGCTCAGACGGCACTATCTGACGCATTTGCAGGCCGAGCGCGAGGCGCTGACCAATCCCTACCCGACCGATTCCACCTTGCGCCGGCATTATGACGCCATGGTGAAAATCCAGCTGGACGGCCCATCGATACAGGCGCGCGAAGAAAATGTGCCGACGCCGGAGGAAAGCAGGCTCACGGATGCCGCCAGCGGTCAGGCCGCCATTGCAAGCCTGCAGGAGGAAATCGAATCGGAGCGCGAATCCTCTTCGGTGGCAACTTACGATGAGGTGCACGCCGAGGCAGAGTCGGCGAAAGAAGACTGGCTGCCTGAGGATTCCGTGCTCAGACGGCATTATTTGGCGCATTTGCAGGCCGAGCGCGAGGCACTGACCAATCCCTACCCGACCGATTCCACCCTGCGCCGGCATTATGAAACCATGATAAGAGTGGCGCTGGGCTGGCCATCGGCTCAGGCAGGCGGCGAAGAAGCGCCTGCGCCGCAGGCAAGCGCAGTTGCAGCGCCGGCAAGTAGTCAGCCCGTTGTTCAAAGCAGCCAGCCAGAAGCCAGAGTGCAACCATCACTGGCGGTCGTTCGCGAGGAAGTTCGCGTTCATGTCCCGCATAAAATGAGCATACCGGAAGATTCCGTGCTCAGACGGCACTTCCTGACCCATCTTCAGGCCGAAATTGAGTCCGAGCTGCCGGAGCGTCCGACTGATTCAGTGCTCAGGCGCCATCATGAGGCAATGGTGTCTGCCAGAATGGCTGAGCGTCTGGAGCGGTTGCAAGCCTAGTTGAACAGGGTGGGCGCCGGTCTTTGCGCCCACCTTGCCGTTATCCTGAATTCAAGTCCGCCACGGGTGCGCCGGCAGATCGGTAAGGCCAATGACCTCAACCCCGGCCTTGGCGACCTGATGGTCGTTTTCCACCGTACTGCCGCTGACGCCGATTGCGCCGATCAGCACGCCATCCTCGTCGACGATGGGGATGCCGCCGGGAAAAGTGATCAGGCCGTTGTTCGAGTGCTCAATGCCGTAAAGCTTGCCGCCCGGCTGCGACAGCTCGCCGATCTGCCCGGTATTCATGCCGAAGAAACAGGCCGTCTTGGCCTTTTTGATGGCGATATCCACGCTGCCGACCCAGGCATTGTTCATTCTCACGAACGCCTTCAGATCGGCGCCCGAGTCCACTATTGCAATACACATCTGGGTGCTAATCCTCGTGGCTTCCTCAATGGCCGCCGCTATCGCCATTTCCGCCTGTTCATAGGTTACGTGCATGGTCTGGCCCTCCGGGGTTTTTCAAGCAAACGTAGCATGGCAAAAGCGATCAGAACAAGACGGGCAAATACTTAGTGGGTCAAGGCTCAGGTTTTCGTCTGAACAGTCGGCTAAAGCTGCCTCCGTAGGCTTGCGTATTTTCTGTGAGCCTTATCCGGAATAAAACAGTCAGAAAAGGCACTAAGTATTTGTATCCGGGGTGCGCCGTTATTCGGGGACGGCATCAACGCATTATTTGGTTATCCAGGCTATTGTTTAATCGAGAATGGCTTGAGCGTTTAACGTTAATAAAAATGGAAGAGACCATATGGCTAATCACGTAAAAACCGATGCACCTGCTTTAAAGCCAAGCACCATCCCAAGATCGGAGCCTTTGCCCTGGGAATTGCCCAAACCGGCCGAGGAAGATCCGGAAGCACCGCAACGGCTTAAAAAAATTCTCGCCAGCCCCAGTTATCGCCCGGCCGATCACGATCTCGAGTTCCTCTATCAGGATGATCTGCGCTTTTTCCGGCTGCAGGTCGATTTTTTAAAAGCGGAAAGGCTGCTTCAGGAAAATAAAATCAAACATACCATTGTTGTGTTCGGCGGCACCCGCATCAAGGAACCCGGCGGCGCAAAGCGGAAAGTCGAAGCGTTGCGGGCCGTATTGGAAAACAGGCCGGACGATGTGGATTTGCAAAAAAAACTGGCCATCGCTGAACGCATTTACGCCAAAAGCGGTTTTTACAATGTCGCTCGCGAGTTTGGTCGTCTGGTCGGCGAATCCGGAGAAGGGCCTTCCGATTGCAGCTGCGTCATTATGACCGGCGGCGGGCCGGGCATGATGGAAGCCTCCAATCGCGGCGCTTTCGACGTCGGCGCCAAAACGGTTGGGCTGAACATTCATCTGCCCTATGAGCAATATCCAAACCCTTACATCACGCCCGATCTTTGTTTTCAGTTTCATTACTTTGCCATACGCAAATTGCATTTTTTATTGCGGGCCAAGGCATTAGTCGTATTTCCGGGCGGCTATGGCACGTTTGACGAACTGTTTGAAACGCTGACACTGATGCAAACCCGCAAGATCCAGCAGGTGCCAGTGATTCTGGTCTCCGAGGCGTACTGGAGACAGGCTTTCAATATCGATTTTTTAATCGATGAAGGCGTGGTCGATCCCGAAGATCGGGAATTATTCTGGTATGCCGAGACGGCTGAAGAAATCTGGCAGGGCATCCTCGACTGGCATAAGGTCAACGGCATTCCGCTGTTTTAAATACGCTTTATGATGAGAAAAATGAGCCTTCTAGCCCGAAGATTACTGCCTCTGGCGCCGATTGCCGCGCTTTTGATCCTGATCGGGCATGAGTTGGAACTGCATCTTCCGGATATTGAGCATTGGGTGCAAAATCTGGGGCCTTGGGCGCCGCTGGGCTTCATCGGTTTATTCATAGTCTTGACGCCTTTGATCGTGTCTGTGGATGCGCTCTGCTTTGCCGCGGGGTTGCTATTTCCCATCGGCGAAGGCATGTTTTGCATCATTATTGCCACTTATCTCGCGGCATCGCTGATCTTTGTGCTGGGCCGTTATTTATTCAGGCAAAAGGCGGCCCGTTTCCTCGCAAAAAGCGAAAAGTTTGCCGCGCTTAATGCCGCCTTGGCCAATCAGGCCTTCAAGCTGATGTTTTTACTGCGGCTGACGCCGCTGCCGTTTGCAATGCTCAGTTACGCCTTTGCCATTGCGCCGGTCCGGTTCTGGCCTTATCTGACGGCAACCAGCGGCATATTTATCTACAATCTGACGCTGGTCTATATCGGCTATACGACCAAACATATAGCCGGCTGGATCAGCGGTTCTTCAACGCAGCCGGCGTTGCCGTATCCGTTACTGGCCGTCGGATTATTGTTCACCTTGGGGATAGTTTTTTACGTTTCGAAATTAGCCGGTAAAGCGCTTAAGGATCTGCATGTCGATAACTTCCAGGATAAAGTAACGCAATAAGATGATCCAACCAACTGTTACCCGACTTTATAAATCCAGGTCGAGTAAAAACTTCAATCATTCAAGGAGACGACAATGAAGTTAAAGTTACCCAGTTCATTCCGATTTATGCAATTGATACTTTTAACTTTGACCGGCGCGGTTGCGTTCTTTTTAACGTCATGTTCTACAGCGGAGCCTAAACGGGAGGTTATGTCGGAAGCAAAGGCTTGTGCTGAGGTGAACAAATTGATAGCGGCCCATCCCAGCGAGTTTGCCGGTTATAAGGAAAATAAGCGTTTCACCAGAAGAATGACCATTTGGGATGCAACGATGATATTCCCTAATGCCGATATCTGTCAGGTCTGGGAATGGAGCAATGGCTTGGATAATTACTATTGCGAGTGGAAAGCGGATGACGAGAAAGATGCGCAAGCCGACTTTCATAAAGCTGAAGGCATCCTGGAACAGTGCCTTGGGCCGCAATGGACGCGTCATAAAAATCCGACCACTTCCGGGGGCAAACACACCCGATTCAGTAAAGAAGGCTCCAAGACTGTTGTTTCACTTCGTTATTTCAAAGACGAATATTGGCAGACTGCCTTATATATCGGTGATAAGAGCAATTTGAACACGCCAATTCAATAAAATATTGTAAGTCCTGCTGGGCCTGGCATATCAGGTGGAATGCGTTTCCTGGCGCCGATGCAATAAGATGCACTGGCCTTGGGCCTCTTTTATCCCAGATCGGCCTGCCTTTCGCCGCTACTGATGCGCCCGCCTTCCAGCGTATCGATAATGTAAACCTTGCCGTCGCCGTGGTGGCCGCTGTGGGCCACCCGCATGATGGTTTGAAAGATGATCTCCACCAAGTGATCGGGGGCGAAGATCTCAAGCCGCTTCTTAGGCAGAAACGGACTGTAATCTTGAATGTGTTGCATGCGTTCGCGGCCGAACCCTTCGCAATCCATGACGGATAGGCCTGGAAAGCCGGGAATATCCATTAACGCTACCGTTACTTGACTAAGTTTGTGAGGTTGAATGTAAGCACGTATTTCTTTCATGGCTATTCCTTAGGATTCTTCGGCTTCGGCAAAATAGCGGTATAACGCGGGCAGCAATGTCAGCGTCAGCAGCGTGGCAGTGATCAGGCCGCCGATAATCACAACCGCAAACGGTTTGGCCGTTTCCGAGCCTACGCTGGTGGATAGCGCCGCCGGAAACAGGCCCAGCATCGCCATCAGCGCGGTCATGACCACCGGCCTGAGCCGGCTGACCGAGCCGTTGACGATCGCATCATGCAGCGGCTGGCCTTCCCGCCGCAGTTTATTGAGCTGCGAAACCAGAATCACGCCGTTTTGTACGGCGATGCCAAACAGGGCGATAAAGCCTACGGCGGCGGAAACGCTGAGATTGATGCCGGTAGCCAGCAGGATCAATAGGCCGCCGATCATCGCGAACGGCACATTCATCACGATCAAGGCGGCGTTTTTTACCGATAGAAAGGCCCAGAACAGCAGCACGAAAATCAGCCCCAGGCTGATAGGGACGATGACCGCCAGACGTTTCATCGCCCGTTGCTGGTTCTCGAACTGGCCGCTCCAGACGATGTGATAGCCGGGCGGCAGCTCGACCTGGGCGGCGACTTTTCGCTGGGCTTCGGCGACAAAGCTGCCCTGATCGCGGTTGATCAGATTGCACTTGATGGCGATTCTGCGCATGCTTCCCTCGCGGCTGATTCTGGATGCGCCCTGATTGACCTTGATGGCGGCCAGCTGCGAGAGCGAAATGCGCTGGCCTCCAGGCGCCTGCACTGTCAGACTTTCCAGGCCGGCGATTGAGTTGCGGGCGTTTTCTTCGTAACGCAAATTGATATCGAAACGCCGTTCGCCTTCCAGAAACTGTGACGCCGCCTTGCCGCCCAAGCCGATCTCCAGCAAACGCTCGACATCGGCAATATTGATGCCATAGCGGGAAATTTTGGCGCGGTCGATGTCGACGATCACTTGCGCCAGACCGGCTTGCTGTTCGGCGGCGACATCGGTAGCGCCGCGGATGGAAGCCAGAATGCGGGTGATCTGGTTGCCTTTTTCCTGCAGGACCTTCAAGTCGCTGCCGAAGACTTTGATGGCAATTTCGCCTTTTACGCCGGAGATCGCTTCTTCTACGTTATCCTGAATAACCTGGGAAAAGTTGGTTTGAATGCCCGGAAAAATCGATAATTCCTTGTCCATGGCTTGAACCAGCTCATCTTTTTTGGAATAGCGCCAGGTTTGTTTGGGATTGAGATCCATCAATACTTCAAGATTATTGTAGCCCTTGGGGTCAGTGCCATCTTCCGGGCGGCCCAACTGGGTCAATACCATGTTAGCTTCACTGAAGGTTTCCAGCTTTTCACGCACCTCGCGTTCTATGTTCTTGGCCGTGGTCAGCGATATGGATGTCGGCAGGGTAATGGTCAGCCAGATGTTGCCTTCGTCGAGTTTGGGCATGAACTCTGTGCCGATCAGGCGCAGCGACATGAAACTCAGCACCAGAGCGACCACCGCCGATACGAATACGGCACGGGCATGCTTAAGCACCCATTCCAACAGTTGGCGGTAACGCCGCTCCATGGCGTGTACCAGCGGATTATGGCGCTCGGCAATCCTGGGGCCCAGCAAATAGGTCAGCATGGCCGGTATGAAAGTCAGGCTGAACAGCATCGATGCCACCAGCGCGAAGCTGAGGGTGTAGGCCATAGGCGAGAAAATCTTCTCCTCCACGCGCTGAAAGGTAAAAATCGGCAGAAAAGCGATAATAATGATGGCCTTGGAAAACAGAATCGGCCGGCCCATTTCGCTGGCTGTATTGAGCAGGGACTGGCGTAAATGGTGGATATCGGCCTGATGCTGCAAATCCAGCGTTATCTGCACCATGACCGCCTCCACCAGCACCACGGCGCTGTCCACGATAATGCCGAAATCGATGGCGCCCAGTGAAATCAGATTGGCGGAAATATCGGCGAGGTCGACCAGGATAAACGCAAACAACAGCGACAAGGGGATGATCAGCGTTATCACAAACGCCGCCACGAAGCGGCGCAGGAACACCAGCAGAATAATCAGGATCAGCACGGCCCCTTCGACCATGTTGTGTTCAACCGTGTGCACGGTATGGCCGACTAATTCGGTGCGGTCGTAAATCGGCGTGATCTTGACGCCGGGCGGCAGGCCGAAGTCGTTGAGCTCCGCGATTTTTTCTTTGACGCCGTTCAGGACATTGATAGCATCGCTGCCTTTGATCAGCAGCACGATGCCTTCGACGATATCGTCGCGCTGGTTCATGGCGACGATGCCGGTTCGGGGCTGCGGACCAATGCTGATATCGGCGATGTCCTTGACGCGCACCGGCACGCCATCGTAGCTGGTGATCACGATTTCGCCGATTTCATCGGCCGATTTCAGCAGGCCGACGCCCCTGACGACCAGCGCCTCGTCGCCTTCTTCGATATAACCGCCGCCGGTATTGGTGTTGTTGGCGGCAATGGCATCGTATATCTGATTGAGGCTGAGGCGGTAATTTCTCAGGCGGTCCGGCTTGACCTCGACCTTGTACTCCTTGACGCCGCCGCCGTAGGACACCACATCGGCCACGCCTTGTACCGTGCGCAAGCGGGGTTCTATGACCCAGTCCTGCAGCGCGCGCTGTTCGATCAGCGGCAGATGCCTGGCATCGATCACATAGCGGTAGATTTCGCCGACGCCGGTTGAAAGCGGGCCGAGTTCGGGCCGGGCATCGGCGGGAAGATCGGCGCTGTGCAGGCGTTCCAATACCTGCTGCCTGGAGAAGTAGTCTTCGGCGCTGTCGTCGAAGGTCAAGGTGACGACCGACAGCCCGAAAATGGACACCGAGCGCATATTGAGCAGATGCGGCAAGCCGTTCATCACGCGCTCGATGGGCAGCGAGATCAGCTTTTCCACTTCCTCCGGGGCCTGGCCGGGGTATTGGGTCACGACCTGCACAAACACGTTCTGCACATCCGGGAAAGCCTGCACCGGCAGTTTTTCAAAGGCAACAATGCCGGAAATGGCAATCGCTATCGTCACTCCGATAACCATCAGCCGTTGCTGCAGGCAAAAGGCGATAATGCGGGCGATCATGTTGGCAATGCCGGGCTAATGATTGGCATCGTTGGCATCTTCCTCCGCGCGCAGCACCAGCGCGCCTTCCGTGACCAGCTTGTCGCCGGCTTGCAGTCCCTGGCTGATGACGGCTCTGTCCTTGAGGCGCAGGCCCAGCTTGACAGGGCGTTGCTGATAATGGTTTTCATCGAGCGCGACGAAAACAAAGTCGGCTTCATCTTCGGTAAACACCGCTGTCAAAGGAACGACGATGGCCCGTGCACCAGGCTCGCTTTCTACATTGATCGTGGCGTACATGCCGGGCAACAGGCGGCCATCCGGATTGGCCAGCTCGCAACGCACCTGGACGCTGCGGGTAGTCTCATTCAGCACCTGGCCGATATATTGCACAGTGGCCGGAAAATGTTCGCCCGGGTAGGCCGGTACCTCGACGCTCAACCTTTGCCCTTTTTTGATCTTGGCGAGATTGATCTCAAAAACGTCCATGATCACGGTCAGGCTTTTGATGTCGGAGACTACAAACAAAGGTTTGTCCAGGTCCGGGCGCACTTCCTGGCCCGGCGTGACGTTGCGTTCCACCACCACGCCCGAGACAGGCGCGCGCAAGGCGAAACGGCCATCGTTCTGTTCCGGGGAGAGATGGAGATTTTTCAGGCGGTTCCGGGTGCGCTCGATTTCGCTGCGCGCTTCGATTAAACCATCTTCGGCCTGCTCCAGTTCTTTGCGGGAAATGACTTTGCCGGCGTAAAGTTCCTTCTGGCGGTTGAAGGTATGCCGGGCCAGGGTGAGTTCAGCCTGGGCTTTGTCATAGTCGGATACCGCACTAGCAACTTCCGGACTATTTAATTCCAGCAAGGTCGTGCCGGTTTGCACCCAGGTGCCCAGCGCAATGGGATTGGCTATGACACGGCCGGCCACCGGCGAACTGATCCGCGAAGTGATGCTTTCATTGTAGGTGATCTTGCCGGCCAGAGGTTCCAGGATGGGGGGGCGAGAAAGGCTGAGCGTGCTGATTTTAATATAGGATTTTTTCGGCGAATCGGTTGCCAGAAAGACTTGGCCTGGCACTTTGGAGGCCTGCGGTTTGGATTGACTGTTATCCGATGTTTCCGAACAAGCCGTTAACAGCGCCGCTATCAGCAGCAGACAGACCGGAAAACGATGAGGCTTGTTACCGGTGCTCATGGGTCTTTCCGTCCGGGTAAGAGATGGATAGCGGCTTTCGACTATCGCCAGCATGGCTGGCCGCGATGTTTTTATCGTTTGTCAGTTCAATGCCTAGCGCTTTGGCAAGGTCATAGTAGGCATTGGTGCGATTGATCATCGCGGCGTAATAGTCGCGCATGACACTTTTATAGCTGCGTTGCGCTTCGATCAGATCCAGCACGCCGGTCGCGCCTTTCTTAAAAGCCAGTTCCGAGCTGTCCCTGACGCTGCGGGCGTCGTCAAGCAAACCGCCATTAAAACGCTGCACGATTTTGTCGGCGCTTTTCCAGGCCGCCTCAGCGCTGACCACATCGTTGCGGATGCCGAGTTCGGTCTGTTCGACCGCCAGATGCGATTGGTTCAAATTGACTGCGGCTTTGCTTGCTTCACCCTGATATTGATAAAACAGCGGCACAGGAACGCTGATGCCAACAAAGGCGGAATTAAGGACGTTATTGCTGGGATCGCGGGCATAGCCGGCGTTTACCGTCACGTCGGGATATTTGAGCCGGCGCGCCAGTTCCAATTCCTTGTCGGCCTGTTCGGCCCGCTGTTTATCGGCTTGCAGATCGGGCCGTTGCTGCAGGGCCTTGTCGATTAGCGCGTCTTTCGGCAGTCCCTGACCGATGTCCTTGATTTCCGGCCACGATTCCTTGGCCGTAAACTGCAGGCTTTTGTCCGGCCAGCGCAGGATCACCGCTAAAGCCGCCTGTGCCTGTTCCACCGCGGTTTGTGCAACATCCAGATCGGATTGGGCGCGCAGCGCCTCCATTTTGACCCGTAAATAGTCTGATTCAGCAATATCGCCGCTTTTCAGCCGCAGGTCATTGGCTTCCGAGATTGCCTGGTAGTGATTGACGATTTCCTGGGCCAGCCAGACGTTTTTCTGGGCCAGCAGCAAATCGTAATAAGCATCCCGAACCATATTGCTGAAGACGCGGACCGCATCGCGCAAATCGCTTTCCGCCGCTTGCGTGGCGAGTCCGCTGCTTTGCATGCGCAAGCCGCGCTTGCCGGCCACTTCGATCAATTGGCTGAAGGAAATGATCTCCGCGGGTCCGCAGGAAACATTGGGGTCATGGCTGCACCCTCTGGCATTGGCGCCCATGTTGGGATTGCTGCTGATTTCCGAAATCTGAATACTGATCACCGGATTCGGTATCGTTCCCGCGATAATCTCTTCTGCGCGGGACTGGTCGATATTGTATTGCGCGGCGATCAAGTCCAGGTTGCGCTGGTAAAAAAGCGCCAGCGCTTCATCAACCGACAAGGGTACATCTTGGGCGTGAGCCGGGCCGAAAGCCAATAGCCCGGCCAGCAGCCCGGCCGTCATCGTTTTTACCCAGCCCATTGCCTTGGACCGGAGACGCCTCGTGATCAGGCTTCCCGGTTTCATTTGATACATCCCGACAAGGTTGTACGTGCTGCTGGCATAGGCGAAATCCTCGAGTCGATTGTATTGACTTAGATGCAACTCATCCCGTGCAATTCCCAGATCATTCCTGTCGGCAGATATATTTCTCTGGCCTGTCCGCTCTTGTTTTATCCAAATCAGGTCGTGTCATAACTTAACCCGCTGATAAAAAAGTCGTTTCACACATTCCGCCGTGATTATGTAGAGCACAATGATTATGCCCAGCAGGCCCAGAACCGATGGCGGCAGTGGCTGAAAGCTGATCGGCATGGCTAACGGCGTATAGGGCAGGGCCACAGTCAAAGCGACAATCGTGAAGGTGGCGAGCACCAGATATTTGCCCGGCCGGCTTTTAAAAATGGACTTTTTGCTGCGCACGACGAAAACGATCAACGCCGCCGAAATTACCGATTCCAGAAACCAGCCGCTGCGGAATTGCTCGACAGGCACTTGCAGCCACAAGAGCAGGCCGAAGGTCAGGTAATCGAATACCGAACTGACGATGCCGAAAGTGATCATGAACTTGCGGATGAACTGAATATCCCAGCGCCGGGGTTGAGTGACCATTTCGGCGTCCACATGGTCGGAAGCGATGGTCATTTCCGGGAAATCGGTCAGCAGGTTAGTCAGCAGGATCTGCTTGGGCAATAACGGCAGAAAAGGCAGAAACAGCGACGCGCCGGCCATGCTGAACATGTTGCCGAAATTGGCGCTGGTCGCCATGAATACATATTTCAGGGTGTTGGCAAAGGTGATGCGGCCCTCCTTGATGCCTTCGAGCAGCACGTCCAGATTCTTTTCCAGCAGCACGATCTGTGCGGTTTCCTTGGCGACGTCGGCCGCGCTGTCGACCGAAATGCCGACATCGGCCGCATGCAGCGCGGACACATCGTTGATGCCGTCGCCCATATAACCGACCACAAACCCGGCTTTTTTCAAGGCGATGATAATGCGCTCCTTCTGGTTGGGTTCGACTTCGGCGAAGACATTCACCTCAGCGACTTGATTCATCAGCGCTCTGCCGCTCATTTGATCGATTTCGGGGCCGGTCAGAATTTTGGAATTGGACAGCCCTAACTGCTGACTGACTGCGTCGGCAACCAAGCGGTTATCGCCCGTGATGATTTTAAGCGTAACGCCCAGCTGCCTGAGCTGTACAATGGTTTGAGCGCAATGGGCCTTAGGCGGATCGAACAGGGTGAGAAAGCCCAGGAAACGCATATCCTGCTCATCGTCTTTGCCCAGTTCGGTTTCTTCCAGCATAGGTTTATAAGCGACACCCAAAGTGCGCAGGCCCTGAGCGCTGAATGTTTCATAGCGTTTTTGAATATGGGCGCGGACCTGTTTGATATCGATCAGCGTACCGTCTCTGTTTTCAGCATAGGTACAGGCATCCAATACGTTAGTGAGTGCGCCTTTGCTGATCAAAACATTCATGCCTGAATCCGAAACCAGTATGCTCAATCGCTTGCGATGGAAATCATAAGGAATCTCGGCCAATTTGCGGCAATCCTTGACCTCGAATGCACAAAAATTCCGGATTGCCTCGTCAATGGAATTGTTGAAGCCTGTCTCATAAAAGGCATTCAGATAAGCATAACGCGATACTTTGACGCTGGGGTTGCCGTTTAAATCCAGGGCGCCCTTCAGGCGGACTTTACCTTCGGTCAGGGTGCCGGTCTTATCGGAACACAAGACATTCATGCTGCCGAAGTTCTCGATGGAAGCCAGGCGTTTGACAATGACTTTCTCCTCGGCCATGCGTTTGGCGCCATGCGCCAGATTGACGCTGATTACCGCCGGAAGTAATTGCGGCGTCAGTCCCACCGCCAACGCCAGCGCGAACAGAAAGGAATCGATCACCGGTTTATGCAGATAAACGTTTACGGCAAAGATCATGATGACCAGGATTAACGTCACCTCCATCAACAGGTAGCCGAACTGTCTGACGCCGCGTTCAAAATCGGTTTCAGGCGCCTTGAGCTCGATGCGCCCGGACAGCTTGCCGAATTCTGTCGCTTGTCCGGTAGCGATGACTAGGGCTTTGGCTTCACCGCTTTGCACATGCGTTCCCATCCACAAGGCATTGCTGCGCTGGCTGAGCGGTGCCTCGGCGGCAACGAGGCCGGTTGATTTTTCGACCGGATAGCTTTCACCGGTCAGAATGGCTTCATCGATGAACAGATGATCGGCGGCCAGCAGCAGGCAGTCGGCCGGAATGATGTCGCCGGCTTTCAGGACGACGATATCGCCCGGAACCAGCGCTTCAACGGCAATTTCCGATAAGGTGCCACCGCGCAGCACCGTTGCCTTGACCTGCACCAGCGCGAGCAGTTTCTCCACGGCATCGGCCGCGCCTTTTTCCTGCCAGAATCCCAGGACGCCGCTGATCAAGACGATAGTCAGGATGATGAGGGCATCGATCCTGTCATGCAGAAAAAAAGATAGACCGGTGGCAAACAGTAAAATCAGGATAATGGAACTTTTGAACTGGGACAGAAACAGGCGCCAGGAACCGGTTTTTTTCTTGCCGTTTAATCGATTGGCGCCGTAACGTTTCAATCGTTCTGCGGCTTGTTCATGGCTCAAGCCTTGCAGCGTCGTTTGCAGCCGTTCCAGGTGCTGTTCAGCGGCAACAGTCCAGAAGGGGAGGTTTTTTTTGATGGCTGTAAACGGTGGGAGCTTGGTCATTATGCTTTCTATTGTGGTGGCTGAAATCCAGTCATGCCATCTTATAAGATGGCTTCCTCCTTGTTGAATTAAGATTGAAGGAGGCAAGCTTTAGTTTATTTGCCTGGGTGCATGATCTTATTTTTGAGCGTTGAGAGTGAGTTTTTGATCTTATCCCAGAAGGCAGCCGATTTTTCGGAATGGATGACGTCTTTTATGCCGTCGATAGCCTCATAAAGCTGTTTATAATCGGCTTTATCGCCATAACCCAGAATTTCGGCAAGCTTCAGTTTTTCCTTGGCCGCATCGGTCAGTTTCAGGATTTCACTTCGGCTGGCTTCTTGAGTCAAATCGCTCTTATGTTCCAGCTCCGATGCCGCCGTCACCAACGCTTCGGCTTTAAGCACGGGTAATGGAATGATTTCGACAGTTTTGACCAGGAGGTTGAGAACATCGTACAGCGCGTCTTCCGCCTCATCCTTTTTGCCTTGATCGATCAGTTTGACGGCGTCCTTGATAGCCGCAGGAAATGTGCCGAGCGGAATGCTTGTGGTGGTGATGCGCATTTCGCTAACGAGATCGGACAGGATGCTACGGGCGTCCTGGACCTTGTGGTCCCTCAGCAATCGATCGGCTTCATCGACTATCTTGTCAACTTCTTTAGGATCGCCGTCAAAATCATCGACATCCGCTTCGATATTGGCCGGTATCAAGGTCAAACCGGGATATTTGGCCAGCAGAACATCGAGTTTGCCCGAGACGTCCTGCAACACGGCCATGGCTTTGCCGGTATCGTTATTTTGCAAGGCAATCAGGGCATTCTGAGTGCCTGCGATAGCTTCCAGCGCCTCGATGGGTGCTTTTTGTTGCCTTTCTGCAAGTTGATTGCGTTTTGTTTCAAGAGATTCTTTGGATTCAGGTGTTGAGGGAGAACCTGGAAGCGTGGCGGCAGTTGCCGCTGAAACGTTCACGGCAGATCCCATCGATACGGCTAAGGCAATGGTTGCGGCAGCGGCTGATTTTTTTAGTTTTTGTTTTTTCATGGTTTTCCCCTCTTATTATTGGTGCATAAATATCTAATTAATAGCCAATTGGCTGAACAACAGGTTTTCGGTAAGTCTTGAAACACAGGGTGAATCTTTATAGATAAAACCTCGATTCATGATTTGCCGTTTAAGTTTATTGATACCGGGCGACAGGCATTTGCCTCGCAGCGTGGGCACTCGCCACGCCGGTCAGCGCTACTGACCGGCGGCAAAGCTAGTTAAAGGCAGAACACAGGATTGAAGTGCTCATTCTGTCCATGAATATCGCCTATGACCTTAAACGGGACTGTCTTTAGGACGTAAAACGTTCGATGCTTGAACCGATTGGACTGCTTCGGCGCCCGTTTCTTCCACCACAACATTCAGTTCAGCAGGTCGGCCCATGCACAATCTTTGATAAACGCGCGCGGCCGCGATGCCGTTGATCACGAACGCGATAGTGATAGGCAGCGCAAACCACGGGCCATGACTGCTGGCGTGGGAAAGCAGCAAGTCCTCGCCAAGGAATGCCGGTGAAATCGGAAAACCGACCAGCCCTAAGAAACTCAAAAACAAGAGCAAGGCAAGCTTCGGCTGCGTTTCCGCCATGGCGCGGTAGGCAAAAGGTGAGTCGGCAAAATTCTCATGCTTAAGCAGTCTGGCTAAAACGATCAGCCCCAAAATCCAGGCCGGGACGATGCCGCTGGCAAAGAGCAAAATATCGGACGAGGCGGCGGGATTTAAAAACCAGACCGCCACGCCCGCCAGAATCGAACTCAAGCCGACTGCATTCCAGACCTTGAAAGGGCTGTGCTTCTGGCTGAAGGCGCTCAATGAGGCAAACACCATAAAGATCGATATCGGGATGGCCAGATACTGGGTGCTGGTGCCGAGTCCTTCGATGATGAGCAGAACCAGGGCGAAAAAACCGATGGCATTGAGGAGCTTGAGCCAAGGATTCATGGCATTGAGCGCAGCGCCTATGCGTTTTAAAGGTTCCCAAAGCGCATCGCGTACCAAGAGTTCCAGATTGCCTTCCTGCAGCGAGAACACATAAAGCGTGTTCTGCAGGACTTCCGGCAAGGTATTGCGGAGCGAAGCCGGCAGAGACCGGAACCTTGAACTGTTGGTGATATAAAAACCGGTATCGGCCGAGCCTTCTACGCGCAGTAAATGAGCGACGATGGAAGGCGAGACCAGCAATTGATAGCTGCGTAAAAAGGCATTGCCCAGAAAATGGATCAGTACCAGCGTTTCAAGGCCGAGCGCCAGCTCCATAAACATGAAGCCCACCTGGGTAATCGAGGCGTAAGCGATCTGGCCTTTGATGTTCGATTGCGTTTTTTCGGAGAGACTGGCCACGACGACCGTCAGCAAACCGATGGCGAACACGATAAAGCGGGTGAAATAATGGTAGGTCCAGATCGGCGTGGTGCGCAGCAATAAGAAGACGCCTAAATGTACCGATAATGCGCCGTAGAAAATGGCGCTGGAAGGCGTCGGCCCTTCCATGGCCCGCGGCAGCCAAAAGCAGAACGGAAACTGCGCGGATTTGCCCGATGCCGCGATCAGGATCAAGAACGACAGCAACAGCAACGCGGCGTATCCGGCAGGCGGCATGGCAGGGTTTTCGAACAAGGTCGCTAATTGGCTGAAACGCTGGCTTTCATGGAACAGCATGTGGCTCATCCAGGCCCCCAGCAGCAGGCCGATATCGCAAAACCGGTAAACGGTGTAGGCCCGTAACGCATTGCGCACGGGCTGGACGCGATGCCGGTAGAAGGCGATCAGCAGGAACGAGGCGATGCCGACGATTTCCCAGCCGGCAAAGAGCATGTCGATGGAGCCGGACAGAATGACCATATTGAGCCCGAACAGAAAGCCGAATATGGTCAGGAAGAAGCGCTTGTAGCCGGCTTCGCGATGCAGATAGACACGGCAGTATTTGACGATGACCGAAAAAATCGCCCACGCGCAAAACAGGTAGACAGCGCTGACCTTATCCAGATAGAACAAAACCGGGAACCGGTAATCGTCGGCTTCATAAAGCGTAAGCCACTCATATTCATGATTCGGGAAACCGGCATGGGCCCACAGGAGCAACAGGGCCGCAATGCTGAGGCCCAGCGCGTGGCTGCACCAGAAGCTGATTTTGGCGATTTTCTGTTCATGCCTGTCGGACAGGAAAATCAATAAAAATCCCAGCAAGGGTATGAATTGGCTGATGACGAGTAATCCGTTCATGCGTGCCTCCGGACTAATTGATGAACAGGGATTGTTTGTGTCTGGCCCACGATGATTTCTTCCGAGTGCGCTGCCTTAGGTACCTGGCAGTCCGCCGGCAGTTCGACCTTTTCCCAGCCGGTTGCGGCATACAGGAAGAAATCCTGGCTGTCGGGCTGGCAGGCAACCAGACGCACCCAGTCATTATCGACCCAGTCTCTGAGTGAGCTGATTTTGGCAAACGCCTTGTCCAGTATATCGGGGCTTTGTTCGACGACGATCAATAAGCGCGCCGGTTCGTGCACTTCAATCATTTGTGACGGCAAGCCGGTGCGCAGATCGCCCTCGACGCCGTTGGCGACGCCGAGCAAGCCGATCACGTTGTGGGGCAGTTTGGTGCCTGCGCCGTAGGCCGAGTTATCGACGCGCGAGAACAGATACTCCAGATTGATGCCGCCGCAGACCGGGAAAACGGCGGACAGAATCTGGACCAGAATGTCGCCTTCCGCATCGGTGCCGGGATCATAGGAATGCAGGAAGGCGCGCCGGTCTAGGAACAGGCCCCGCGTCAACGCTCTTCTGCCGACGATGCAGTAAAGATTATTGGAATGATTGTATTCCGGGCGCGGTTCGAATATCGATGAAGCGCGTTCCATCACATGCTCGTGCGCATCTTCATGGGAATGCGATTGCGGGCTCAGCTCGAACCAGCGGCAGCGCTCACGCGCATTGCGCTGCAGGGCCTTTTCCATGGTTTGCTGGAAGGCAGGCAGGCTGGGCGCCGGATGCTGTTCCAGCAAATGCTTGTCGAAATAGGTGATTTCATCGCGGCTGGTATTGTGCAGGGCCGCCACGAACCGGGCCGCATCCGGAATAGCGATGCCGCGTTCGCGCAGGATGGCGCGCACGGATTCATTATTGGCCATCCAGGCGAAGGCGCGGGCATTGGGCGCGCCCGGCTTGCCGGAACAGGCGCCGCAATCATACGCGGCGAAGTGCGGGTTATTGACGCTGCTGGAGCCGTGCGCGACGATGACCACCAGCGGCGCGAAATTTTGGGTCAGGCCGATATTGCTCAGCAGCTTGCCTACGCGGTCCGCCATTTCCGTAAAAGAAAATCCCAGCAAGTAACCGTCTTCGGTCGGTTCATCGGATTCCCTCACTAAATGCAGATGGGAGTGCGACTCGACCTCGCTCAAGGTCCTGATGCCCGGCAGTTTCGAGCCCGGCCGGAAGACGTTCCAGGCCATGCGTGCGGCATAACCGATGCCCAGGGTTTGGGTATAAAGCCAGCCCCTGAACAAGGAATGGGCCGAGAAATGCAGGTTGGCCAGATCGTCGGCCTTGGGCTTGCTGTCCGCTTTCGACTTGCTGCCTGATTCCTTGATCAAATGCTTGGGGGTAATGATGTTGGGGCATTGCGCCACCGGATAAGCATCGTCCAGTCCCTGGTACAGAAAATCGATGCCGAAAAAGCCGGCCGCGCCAAAAGTTTCGATGGCCGGATCGATTTCTTCCAGATAACGCCTTAACGAACACTCGCGGTCATCGAGGCAGAATAGCGCTTGCACTTCAGGCGCGGGTTTGGCGGCCGGCGCTGCAGCGTTCGCCTGTAACCCAAGCAGTAATTCGCTGTGCAGCGACCATTCCATGGCTTCGTGCCAGATTCTCAACTGCAACGGGATTTTCGGTTTCAATGCGCCGTTCTTGAGCAGCGGAATAGACTCTGAATGAGGCACAGAGGCCACATTAGAAAAATTGGGGCCTTTTTTCTTATGCAGCAAGGCCAGTTCGATAGCCAGTTCCACCGCGATCATCTGCTTGAGCGAAATGTTCCGGCGGGCAAGCAGCGCCCGCGGATTCTGCTCGATGATGCGCACCATGCCGGCCCAGCCCGGATGGGCCAGGAGCATTTCCAGCAGATACTGTTCGTAGAGCTGTTCATCGCCGACTATTTTTTCCAGACAAACCCGAATGACCTGGTCCATGTCCTCAGACAGCAACTCACGCACCACGGGCTCATTCAAGGGATAAAGCGGCAGGAAACTGTTCTGCGCCAGCCGCAGTACGCAATCCCAGAAATTTTCTTCATCTTTCGGCAGGCTCCAGCGGCTGATGCCTTGATCCAGGAAATTGCCCAACAGGCGAAACAGAACCGGATGCGCCAATACGTTCAGTCCGACTTCGATACGGGTCAGCCAGGTCGTGCGAATGCCATTATTGGCCAGCGATAGCGGCGGATAATGACTGGCATCATCTTTTACGAACAAGCTGGCGCGCAGCTGCTCTTGCTTGTGTTTGGCGCAGCCGGAATGGGCAAGCGCCCAATCAATGGCGAAATCCTTGATCCGGCCGCGCCGATGCAGTTGCTGATAATCTTCCAGTGGAAGATAGCTGCGTGCGCCGAAGATTTTCGCCGCTATCGCCACGCCTTCGTGAAAAGGCAGATGCTGAACGGCATGCAGGGTATTGTGGTGAATAAAATCTTTGAGCGGCCCCTGGGTAGGCAGCCAGTGCGCGATATGATCGATAACGGCATCCAGATCGAATTTATGAAGGCCATTCGTTTCATAGGTGCTTTCCATTAAAGAGTGATGTTCACGATAAGCCATATTGCTTTTTCACCTCGATAGGATGGATTCAAAAAGATAGGCTTGCGGTAGAAAACCGATGCCTTATAAAACGGAGTCATGAAAACTGATGACTTAAAGGGATACATTAACTGTGCCAATGTGTTTCTTTTTAATACCTTGGCCTTAAAAAATGTATTAAATCAAAGACTTGTTATTGTCTCCGATTTCTCGTGGCGGTATAGGAAACAGCGGCCAATGGTTTAAATAAACCATTGCAGATGGTTGGAATCAACCGCAGGAAAGGGCGGCTCGTTATTTTGTTCGGATGATAAGCATGAAGATGACGAGCGGAGGAACGTTATGGGGGCAGGCTTTCAAAACGGGCTTTCTTACAGGCTGGGCTGGCATTATCGCGCGTTATATTTTCAGCCATGCTGTGCCGCAGAGGCTTTTTCGCCGCCTCAGCGATGCATTCGGCTGGCGCTTCAGGAAGTAGGCTGAGTTGGCAAACCCAGCATGTCGGAGTCGCCAAAGCTGGGTTTCCGCTAAAACTCCGACCCAGCCTACACAGGTTTATCCCGTTTTTCGAGCCGAACTGCCAGAGGGCTCAAGCGATTCCTATTGCGCATGGCTAAAGCGCGCCCGCTCTTCGGCAGGACGGCCCAGCGCTTTCGCAAACCAGGGCGGCGGCGCATCAAATACTTTCTGGAATTCCTTCAGCTTATCGGCCGCTTCGATGACATCGGGCACCTTGATCGGATAGATGTCGGCGCGGATGACTTTCGCGGCCGCAGGCCCGCCTATCGACTGCACGAACAGGACATGGCAATCCTTGATCAGATTGGCGCGAAACAGATTTTTGTCGTCGGCGCTGTCGGCTTCGATGGTTGAGCGGATATCGACCAGTTTGCAGTCGGTGCTCGACAACTGGTAAACCAGGAAACGGATGCAGGAGCCGAAGTGTCCGTTGAGCAGCGCGCCGCTGTTCGAGCCTATGGCGACGCGGATCGATTCGGGCATGTCGCCGTCCTTATAAGGCTGGATGGCCGGCAGGCTTTCATCTTCCAGTTCATCGCCCCACAGGTAGCGTACCGCCAGTTTGATGTTTTCAAGGCCGATGCCGATGTCCTCGCCGTCTTCCTCGCCATCGAGGCTGCCGATGCCGGTTTTGAGGTTGGTGACGGTGATCGATTTCAGCTTTTCATCACTCAGCGGCGAGCCTACGCGCTCATGCAGAATGTCCAGCAATTTCGGCACGCCGATGCCGGGCAGGACGCGGGTCGCCAGGGCGATGCGCAGGGCTAGTTCACGAGGTAAGGGGTGCATATCAAACTCCTGATCATTGTGTGCTTTGGGGTTGGGAGGAGGTAAGTAATAATTTCAGTATTTTTCTGGTCGATGCCAGTTCCAGTGCGGTGAAATCGTCATGAACTTTCAAATCGGGATTCGCGCCGGCTGCCAGCAGCCGTTCAACGACCTGCTCCCGGCCGCTGGAAGCGGCAAAGATCAAGGCGGTGGCGCCCGAATCGGGGTTTTGGTAATCGATGTTGATGCCGGCATCGAGCAGGGCATCGATACAGGCGATGTCCTGCGCGTAGCAGGCGGCCCACAAGGCGTTATTGCCGTACTGGTCGGTGATATTCAAATCGGCGCCGTGCCCGAGCAGGTATTCGACGATGTCGCTGCGGCCCTGCTGGCAAGCCAAAATCAATGGATGCACGCCGGCTTCGTTTTGTTCGGCGGAAGCGCAATGGTTCCGCAGCCAGTCCGTGATTTCAGGTTGCATCGGTGGCATCCTTGCGGCGTTCCTGCCAGCCGGCATAGCCGCCTTGCAGGCTGTAGACAGCCTTGAAGCCGAAGTCAGCGAAGAATTCAGCCAGGTGCTCGCTGGCATGGCCGTAATAGCAGTAAATCAACAGACTGCGCTGTTTGTCGCCGCGTTTGACCAGCGATTCCTTCAGGCCCTCGTGCACATGCAGCGCATCCTCCAGATGGCCGGCCTTGTAATCTTGCAGGCTACGGCAATCCAGAATCAGCGGCTGGGATTCCTTGATCAGTTTTTCAGATTCGGCAGCGGAGATTTTTTTATATTTCATCGTTATGTAATGACTGCGACAGTCACTCCTCGCAAAGGTACGGTTGTTTGTAGTAAAGCTGACAATTTGACCGTGTTTTTCGCACCCGCGGAAAAACCTTGCTAAATGTTTTCAATTGTTTAGCCGGCGTCAGCAGGTTCTGTTGATTAATCATGCAAAACGTTTGCCAGTTTTGTGTTGCAATCTGATGCAGGCTGTCTTTCGGGAAAAAAAAAGCGCCTTATCAAAAAGATAAGACGCCGAGCTCTGCTTCATGGGCAAATGAGAAGGATGATGAGAGAGGTACACTTACGAACAGCAGCACTAATAGCGCCAGATTAAAAATTCCTGTTTACTCAATGGGTTGTTACAGTTGCGGTTAATTATCAAGCTCCTTCTTGCACCAAAATCGGCTTTGAGCTATCCATTTTGGTGCGTCTGAAACTGGCTAGACCGCTCCGACCGCCGCTTCCTTGACCACAACAATGGTATTTTTTTCGGCTTCTTCAAAAGCAACGATCTCGGTATTCGGCTTATAGGCTTTTGCCTCTCTGTAAGCCGTCGCAACCTTGTCTTCGGCGGATTGGCCTTTCAAATCGTTTTTCTCTATATACAATTCGTCAAGCAGTTCATTCCAGACCAGGCCTTGTTTGTACGGGATGAGTTTATAAGTCACGCCTTCCAGCGCCACTTGCATGCCCTTGCCGATATTCTCGACATAAATCAGGGCAATGCAGTCTTCGGCCAGGTCGTCTTTGTATTTTTCGACCAGCACGGGCAGCAAGCTCAGCTCCGGCAGCAGACCGTTGATGAATTTGATTTTGTCGTTTTCAATCAGCAGGGCGGAATGAATCAAAAGCGCTTCGGGCGGGTTGCGGTCGTTTGCATTTGTAGTGCCTTCGCGCAATTTGCCTTCCTTCAAAACCAGATCGCCACGGTAAGCGTATACACCGGCATCGCTGGTCTGGCCGTTTACCAGTGTGACCGTCAGTAATCCTTTCGCTTGATAAGTGTCGAGTAGCATTGTTTTTTCTCCAGAACTTTTAATATAGATAATGGCTTTGTTTGGGGTTCCCCTTTTATCTGGAGAAAAGCAAAATGCTTGCCAACATCGTCGGGTGTTGTAAAAAACACAAGCAGAAAGCCGTCAAAGCCAGTATTCATACCGGATACAAGGCTTTTTTTCATTGAAAAACCGGTTGAACAAAATCAAGGGAAAACCGCTCAAAGGCGTAACAGTAGCGGTTTTTTGAAGTAATGCGGACAAGATAATGTCGGTAATCTTACAAAAATACCGATTGGGGTTTTAACAGGTTGTTAGTGTCTAAAAAATAGCCTGTATTTGTTGTATTTAAGCTGTGAAAAGGAGACATGACCATGTGGTTACTATTCCTGACACTGATTTTGTTCGTGATTCTTATCAAGGTAGAAAAAAATATGCCTTTCCTCAAGGACCCTCCTCGTAAGGTCCTTGAATCTTACAGGACCAACTTCAAGCTGTTCATGTTCAATGAAATAGCCCTGGCGATACTGTCTGTCGAATCGATCTATCTATTAGTCGATAAATTCTCCGGTTACGGGCTCCTGAGCGGCATGGCCGATGGGCCGGTCAAATACCTGCTGGCTTTTGTGCTGATGGATTTGACGCTTTATTTATGGCATCGCTCCGAGCACATTTTCAAGTTCCTCTGGGGGTTTCATCAGATCCATCATAGCGATGCCTGCGTCAACGTCACGACGGCCGTGCGCTTCCATACCCTGGCTCTGATACTGGTTGTTGCGGTCAAGGCGCTGTTTTTTATATTGATGGGGCTGAGTTCTGCGCTTGTCCTGTATTTTGAAAGCATTATGGCCGTGTTCGTCATTCTCCAGCATGCCAATCTCGTATTTCCCTATGAACGATATATCGGGAAGATCTTTATCGTGCCGCATTTGCACAGGCTTCACCATTCCCGGGCGCTAAGTCAGCGCGACAAAAACTTCGGCGTAGTTTTCTCTTTTTGGGACAGGATTTTTGCCACGCATCTGGATGCCGTGCCTGAAGGAATCGGCCTGCCGCTCATGGAGCGTCCCAGTTTTGTGCAATTGCTGAAAATGGGCTTTGTCAACGCCGTGGAGGGAATTGGCGGCTTTTTTCGCACAACCAGAAGGACCTATAGTGCGCTCAACCAGTTTTTGCACTTTAACAATTAGGGAATATGATGAATAATTGGCGCGGCCAATTGAAAGATTATGCATTAATGATAAAAAAGTTATGTTCAATTTTTACATTTAAATACTTGTTATTTATATGTGCATTGCTGCCGTTTTTACTAATGGCAGGCGATATCATTACCGACAATCTCGGGGCGAATCCGATAGAGGATCTGTTGAACCGAAGCGGCTTATGGACCCTGCGTTTCCTGCTGATTACCTTGGCGATCAGCCCTTTAAGGCTGCTGTTCAGGAAATGGCCGATCATGAAATACCGGCGCATGCTGGGCCTGTTTACTTTCTTTTATGCCACTGTCCATTTATTGGTATTCCTGGTCTTTGATCACTCCCTCAACGTTACCGATATCGTCGAGGCGATTACCATAAGCCCGGCCGTTCAGATAGGCCTGATTGTCTATCTGATATTGATTCCCCTGGCCATCACCTCGACCAATGACATGATGCGCCGGCTGGGCAAGCGCTGGGCGAAGCTGCACAATTTTGTCCATACCGCCGCCTTGCTGAGCATCGCGCATTTTGTATTCAGCGAGAAAGCCGATATTTCCATTCCGCTGTATTACGGTGCCTTTCTGATTTTTCTCCAGGTGACCCGCATTGTACTCAACAAGCGTAAGCAGATTGCCCTGCTCAAGCGTCCGCATTTGCAGCAAGATGGTGAATTTGAGGCTTAAAAGTCCCGCCAAATATCCCTTCCGATAATCCTTTCTGATCCGCCGATGATTACCATACGAACCGCCACGTCTGCCGATGTTGAACAAATGGTGGAGCTTCTGAGCGAGCTGTTTGCCATCGAAGCCGATTTTGTTTTTGACCGGGACAAGCAGGTCTGCGGACTCAGGCAATTGCTGGAAAGCGGCAAGGATCGTGTTTTTGTCGCTGAATCAGGTAAGCATGTGGTGGGCATGTGCAGTGTGCAGACCCTGATTTCCACAGCCGAAGGCGGTCCGGTGGGACTGCTCGAGGATCTGATCGTTACGGCGGCGTTTCGCCGCCAGGGCATCGGCGAAAAATTGCTGGCTGCGGCCGTTGACTGGGCGGAAAGACAGGGCTTCAAGCGACTGCAATTGCTGGCGGACAAAAACAACCTGCCGGCTTTGGCGTTTTATGAAAAACAGGCATGGTGCCAGACGCAGTTGATTTGCCTGAGAAAGTGTTAGCCGTAGGGTACGCGGTGCATTTACAAAGCTGAGAAAGGGTAGGCTGGGTTGCTAAACCCAGCATTCGGAGCCGCCCATGCCGGGTTTCCGCTAAAGCTCCAATCCAGCCTACGGAGTAACCATGAAATGGATTGACGCCTTTAGCAAAGCCTCTAGATCTTTAGGATTGGATTCAAAATAATATCCCGAGGCCGATTTTTTATGAGCCCTCGTGGGAGCGATGCCAACTGGATTTAAAAACAGGCAATTGTCGAATTCTTAACCCGCTTCCTGAAGCAATCGCCCGATCAATGCCACCGGATGCATGACCGTCACCTGCGGTTCCAATTGACCGGCGCCGGCCGCCAGATGCAGGGCGCAGCCGATATTGGAAGTAACCAGCAAATCCGCGCCGCTGATGTGCAGTTGCTCGATTTTCTCGGCGCCGAGCGGATCGGCGATGTGCGGATGGGTCAGCCTGTGCACGCCGCCGGCGCCGCAGCAGACAGCGTTGTCGGCCAGCGGGATCAGGTTGACGGCCGGGATGCGTGCCAGCAGTTCGTAAACGGCCTGCTGGTTTTTCAGCGTATTGCGCTGGCTGCACGGTTCGTGCACGGCGACGATTTTGCGGCAGGCTTGAAGCGGCAGATTGTCGGGCCAGTGCAGATTGATGAAATGGCTGACATCGATCAGCCGCTCCCTGAAAAAGCCGAGTTCCTCGTCGTCGAAATCGTCAATGGCCAGTTGCTCGTATTCGCTCAGCATCAGGCCGCAGGCGCTGGCCGTGTAGACGACGGCCTCGACATCCAGTGCGTTGAACACGCCGATATTGCGCCAGGCAAGTTGGGCCGCCGTTTCGGCGCGGCCTCGGTGCTGGTGTATGGCGCCGCAGCAGCCTTGCTGGCCGGGAACGATCACATCAAAGCCGATCCGGTTCAGGACGCGTATGGCGGCCGCCGCCGTGACCCTGTCGAAACTTTCGGCGATGCAGCCGGTAAACAGCGCCACGCTGCCGCGCCTTTCGATTGTCGCCAGATAGAACGGCTGCAGCGGCGCTGCATCGATGGCCGGCGGCAACAGGGATTCATAAGTCTCCAGTTTTAATACGGATAACAGGCCGGATTTACGCAACAGAGTTTGCAGGCCCGAGCGCTGATAAATTCCGAGCAATCGGCTTAACAAGTGCAGCCGGGGCTTGTGTTCAATTAATGCCAGCGACAGTTTTTCAATAAGGCCGGCCAGGCGGGAGGGCTCAGCCATTTCAGCGAGCTTTTGCCGGCTCTGGTCGAGCAGCTGGCCGTAAGCCATCTTGCTGGGGCAGACAGTCTCGCAGGCACGGCATTGCAGGCAGTTGTTCAGGTGCGCCAGTTCTTCCCCGGAAGGCACGACGGACTGGTTAAGAATCTTGTCGATCGTGCGTATGCGCCGGCGGGGCGTTTCCTCATCGATGCGGTTGAGCCTGAAGGTCGGGCAGTGGCTGACGCACAGGCCGCAGCGCATGCAGTCCGACGCTTCCGGAATGTACAGGCCGTTCTGTTCGTAAGCCGTGTCATCGAAAAATTCCAGCATGCTTACGACTCCATGATGTAGGCATAGGCGCGGCGCAGCAATTCCATTTCGGCCGGCGGCTGGCTTCTTAACTGGGTCAGGGTTCTGAACCTGCCGCCGCCGCTTTCCACGAGTTGGTGCGGCGGGTCCAGCAGATCGAAGCGGGCCAGGTAAACGGTGACGATGCCTTTCGGCGTCTCAATCCGCTCACGGTAGCCGGCCTCGGCTTTCAGCAAATGAATCGGCAAATCCAGCGCCGCGCCGGCCGCCTGCACGACCGCGGCCGGATGCGTGCATACCACGTCATGCGCCGTTTCTTCCGGCTCCAAGGCCGAAGACAGCAGCGGCAAAGGCGAGGGCGCGCAGACGCTGCCAGTGGCATGCTGCACGAACAGGGTCAGGGCGCTGATGGCGCCGTTGTAATAGAGGATAACGCGGTTGTCTGTCATATGGCGGCTAGTGGTGAGCGTCCCAGAGATTCTTGTAGCTGCTGTCCATGCGCGAGAGGCGGGCGGTGATCTGGTCGAGCTTCTCGAATTCAGGATAGCGGCCAGGTCTGCCGGCACCGTACCAGGCTTCCATGGCTTGGGTCAGCTGCTGTTTTTCGGCATAGCACCGGGCGATCTGGGTTTTCAGCCAGGCCATGCTGTTGTCAGGGCTTAGCGCCACGATCCGGTATCGGGCGCCATTCTCGAAAATACGCACGCCGCCGCCTTCGGCCGCCGTCCGGTAAAGGCTGTCCGCATCGGTCACTTCGATGCCGGCCAGGTAGTCGATGCCGAATTCATGGAATTCCGGCAGCCACGGTACGGTCGGCCCCATCAATACCGTGACGGCAGCGCGGGACAGTTCGGCCAGGCGCGGAAAGGTCTTGTTGATTAGCGAACTGGCCGTCAGAAATACCCAGTCGGCTTCCGGCAGCAGGAATTCGCAGGCCGGGTCGGGGTAATCGCCGGGTGCGGTCTGCCGCTCGATAATGCGCAGGTCGATCTGTTCGGCATAGCGCTCGATGCCCGGATAGCGGCCGATCACGACGACCTTCTTGCCCTGCAGCTGCGGCAGGAAATGCTCGAACACGGCCAGGTTGCCCAGGCCCGGGACCGGTTGGAGGCTGAGGCCCGCCGGCAGCTCGCGCGCATTCAGGCTGCAATTGATCGCGGCCATGCCGACGGTGGCTTTGTAAGGCTCCCAGTCAGTGATCCAGCCGGCCAGCTCGCTCAGCGTTCTGCCGGCCAGCGTGCCGGACCAGGAAAGGGTCCGGGTCGGTACGCCGGGACTCATGGCCAGGCCGAGAGTCACTCTGTTGTCAGGTTGTACCGTCTTGCAGGCCGTCCACACCAGGCCGACGGTCAGTTCGTTCACGCGCGCAGTGTTGGCGGCATAATCCAGCAACAGTTCATAAATACGGTTCGGCTTGTTCATTCCGGCATCAACAGTAATTTGGCTTCGGCCGTGATCCTGTTCGCGCTGCCCCAGGCCGTGACGCCCTCGACGAACCACTTGGGCTTGGCCGGGTGCGGCCTGACCACATCGTATTCGGCGTAAAACGTGCCGTCGCTGTTGAATTGCAGGCTGCCGATGCGCTGCTGGCGCTGGTCGTGCCAATAGCCGGTCAGGTTGTGTTCGCCCGTGTACGGGTCCTTGACCAGCTTGAAGCAGGCCGCGTCGAACAGCGGGTAGGCGAGGCTGCCGGACTCGAAGCCGAGCCGGTCGATTTCATGGCCGAGCCGTGCGCATATCGAGTCGCCCAGCTCGCGTTTTGTCTGGATATGTTCATTCAGTTCCATTGTTGCGCCTCCAGGGCGGCGGCCAGGTCCATGATCACCGAGGCGCCGGATTTATCCTGCGGGTCCAGTTGCTGCAGCAGCGACAAAATGAGCTGGCCTTCGACCATTTGGCCTTGCCGCAACTTGATGAACGCCAGCGCCTTCAGGGTATACAGGTAAAACAGGGTAATCTCGTTCGCGTACATATCCCACTTTTTCGGCTCCCTGACCAGCCGGCGAAAATCGCTGGGGAAGCCGCCCTGCCGGGCCGATTCCTCCAGGCCCGACAGGGCGATGCGTTCGGCGTCGGCCAGGCGCTTTTGATAGAAATAGAACTTGTACAGGGCGAAATAGGTTTGCAGGCAATGACGGTCCGTCGCCTGCGCCTGTATAAACAGGTTTTCCGCCCGCGCTTGATCGACGGAACTGGCGATTACCGCCGCTTGCAGCAACTGATTGACTTCGGGCGGCATGTTCGGGCTGAAGGTGATCCTTTCTCCCACGTCCATAGCTACCAGACCTCGGCTGGCGCTACCAGATTGGCAACCGGCTCACCGCCCAGCAGATGCTGATCGATGATGGTTTTGACGTCGGTCGGTTTGACTTTGCCGTACATGACGCCTTCCGGGTAGACCAGCACGCTCGGGCCCATCATGCAGGGGCCCATGCAGCCGGTGTTGGTCAGCGCGATTTTCTCGAACAGGTTGCGGCTTTGTATCTCGTTCATGAATTCGTTCATGACCTCTGCGCAGCCGCTGCTGGCGCAGGAGCCGCGGGGGTGGCCTTGGGGGCGGTTCTGGGTACAGATGAATACGTGTTTTTCTGGTCTGGGCATGGTGGCTTCCTTTTTGTCGATAATGTGTCGCTGGCGCGACTTCTGTTTGAATCGAGTTCCGGCTGTAGGTGCGAATTTATTCGCACTGGGTAAGCAACAGTGCGAATAAATTCGCACCTACAGCCGGACGGGGCATGTTGCCCCGTCCGAAACGTTTAGCACTTGGTCATGCGATCTTTGTCCCTGGTTCCCCTTCCGCGTGGGAATCAGGGAGAATACAACTCCCAAACGCTTTGTAGGGTACGCATCACGTACCTTTTCAAAACCTGCCGTACACTACGACTTCCAAAAGGTACGCAATGCGTACTCTACAGCCGGACGGGGCATGTTGCCCCGTCCGGAACGTTTGGCGCTTGGTTGTGCAATTTCTAAGTTCAGGCACCCCAACCGTGTAGGCTGGGTTGGAGCTTTAGCGGAAACCCAGCATGGGCGGCGTCGAATGCTGGGTTTGGTAGCCCAGCTTTGTAGGGTACGAGGCTGTGAAAGAATCCAGAGTTTTTCTTTTTGATCTCTATATGTTGTTATATGAAAATATAAAATACACAATATATTGTGGTTAAAATTTCAAAAAACGAATACTTTCACAGTCTCGTACGCATCGCGTACCTTTTCAAAGCTTGCCCGAGCTCACTCCAACTCCAAAAGGTACGCAATGCGTACCTTACGTCGGCGTCACGCCGCTTCCTTATGCGCATGCGTAAAGCAGTTTTTCGGGCATACCTTCGAGCACGCCTCGCAGCCGATGCAGTCATTGGCATTTTTAATGCTCATGACCATGTTTTCATCGTCATCATCCTCATCGCCATAGTCGTCGAAGTCCGCGAGCGCGTCGGCCTTTTCCACCAGGTCGAACACATCGCGCGGGCAGACTTTGAAGCAGCGTCCGCAGCCGATGCAGGTCGTCTGGTTGATATTGCTCACATAGGACGGAGTCCATTCCGCGCCGCCGAAGGTCACACCGGTTACAAATTCAGACATGCGAAGACTCCCTATCAGGCCGCATCGGATTGCGCGGCGTTAAATTTCTGGTTGGCCTCATCCCAGGCCTTGCAGGCATCGAAAGTGGCCTGTGCTATGCCCATCAGCTCCTGATAGGCATCCGGCAGGCGGTCTTCGATCAGGTCGTGCAGTACCATGGCCTGTTCGGCGGCCAGCCGTTTGGTCTTCTTGACCTCTTTTTCCAGTTTTCTCAGTTCTTCAGGACTCACGGCAGCCTCCTAATCCGTCGCGGCGGCGCGATATTTTTCGATCAGTTCCAGCGCTTTCGCGATGGTCTTGTCGCTTTGCTCGCACATCGCCTCCAGGCTCGGAAAGCCCCAGCGGTGCACGTCGCGCAGCACCTTGTCGACCACGATCAGCTTGCCGACCATGACCAGCGCCCGGCCGAAGCCTTCATGGGTCAGGTTGACTACGGGCACGGCCATGAGACCGCTTTTCTGCTCGATCAGCGTCGCCAGCGAGTTGTAATAGGCCTTGATGCGCGCCACGGTGATGCCGTCCGGATCGCCGACGACGGGAATCTCGCGCTTGCGCTCCTTGGTCAGCACGATAGGATCGATGATTTTCGCGTTCGACCAGCCATCGTAGGTGTCGTAGGTGTCGATGGCGCGCAGTTGTTTGATCAGATCCTTAACAAGCTCGGAATCCAAATGTACGTCGTCCTCTTGGACGACCAGTTCAGCGGTGGTCATGGTGTACTCCGTTAATTATGGTGTGATGGAGAAAATTTTTATTCATCCCAGCCTTCGCTTTCCATCTGGTCGAAACGGTTGGGATCGGGGCTTTTTTGCTTGTTGATGGCTTTCGCCAGCCAGCTGGACGGGCCGGCCTTCAACTCATTTTGCAGGTCGGCGATCAGGTCCTTGATTTTACTGCCCTCATGCACCTTGACCGGCTGAATGCCCTTGCCGATCAGCTGGTTGACGGCCGAAGCGCCGATGGCTTGGCAGTAAACTGCCGCGCAGCCGTCCAGCAGCTGAATCTTCACGGACAGCTTGTCCTCGTTGCCGTCCTGCGCCAGCTCGCCGAACTGCGCCGCTTCCATGAGCTCGGAATGCTCCATGTCGACGGCGTAAACCGCGAACGACCTGGCGGAGCCGAAATGCTGGTTGACGTATTCCATATCGGTGGTGGCAAAAGCGATTTTCAATGCGGTATCCATAAATTTGCTCTCATCTTTACTTTGCACGACGTGCAGTCTTCTGCTTAATGACATGACGATGCGCTTGTTTCGTTGGCCGGTTTCTGCGCGTAAACCGAGCGGTAAACGGGGATTTCCTCGTGCGCGTGATTGATGACCAGATTGGCCAGATCAAACAGCGTCTGCCGCGCGCCCTTGTAGCCTATCCAGGTTTTCTGGTAGCCGCCGATGATGTCGTAGAGCGGAAAGCCGGCCCGGAGGATCGGCGTGCCGAGCCGCTCGGCGCTGTCGACGGCGTGCGAGTTGCCGATCACCAGCTGCGCGTTTTCGGCTTTGGCGATCAGCTCCATGTCTTCCAGATCGCCGATCTTGATGCTGACGACCGGTATGCTGGCCAGCTGCGGCGTATTGCAGGAGGTGACCGCGGCCACGACCTCGGCGCCCATTTCCTGCACCTGATCGACCAGCGCATGCAAAAGGTCCGCATCGGCCGCGATGGCGATGCGCAGCTGGCCGAGCATGAAATGGGTGTCGAGCATGGCGTCCTGCAACTGCGAGCGCTGGCGCTCGATGCGTTCCGGCACGTCTAGGCCGCTGATTTCGGCCAGCGCCGAGATCAGGGCATCGTTGGCGTGCAGGCCGTAGAGATGGTCGAACCGGTAAGTCGGCACGCCGGTCTTTTCTTCCAGCAGATCGGCCGCTTTCTGCAGCGAGGCGCCGATCACGACCGTCGCCTTCGCATGGCCTAATGTGGCCATTTCCGACAGCGGCGTGCCGCCGATCGTGACCGGGCTGAAATCGTCATCGGTCAGGCAGCCGTCCAGCGAGTCGGACAGGTCCGGCACGAATACGGGCCGCAGTTGAAACTGCTCGAAGATATCGCGCAACGCTTCCAGATCGCCCGGCGTCAGCATGTAGCTGACCAGCACGTTCACCTGGCGCCGGCGCCAGCCCGGCAGCGTGCTGGCCTCCTTGGCATCGGGCACCAGCGCGCGGATGATTTCAGTCAGCGTGGCCGCATAGCCGGTTTCGACGCTGCCGGTAAAATCGGGCGTATTGACCGCGACCACGGCCACATCGTCGAACTCGGGATGGGCGGCCCTGAATTCGCGGACGTTGCGGTGCACGTCGGCGCCTTGCGTCTCGGCCAGGCCCGTGGTCAGGATGGTAATGAGGGCCGGGCGCGACTTCTCCGCGATGGTCTTGATGCCGACCACCACATTCTCGTCCGCGCCCAGCACCGAACTGCTCTGATCCATGGCCGTGCTTTGCAGCGGAATGGGCTCGCGGAAATGGCGCACGAAGAACACCTTGGCGAACGCCGTGCAGCCTTGCGAGCCGTGCAGCATGGGCATGGCGCGGTTGAATCCTAATGTCGCCAGCGAGCCGCCGATGGGCTGGCTGGCTTTCAGCGGGCTGACCGACAGCGCCTTGTTGCGTTTCAGGATCTCGGTCATGCCGCCACCTTTGCCTTCTTCCACGGTGCCGGCGTTCTGACCGATTCCCAGACCGGGCTTTCGATCGTCAATGCCAGTTGCCTCACCAGTTCCAGCATGCCTTGATAGCCTTCGTAGCCGAATTCCCGTTCCTGGTTGATGTCTAGGAACGGGATTTTCGCCTTCAGCGCCGTGTACATGTTGCGGCCGCCGGCGATCAGGATGTCGGCCTTGTAATCGTGCACGATGCGGATCAGTTCCCTCGGGCTGCCGTCCTCGATCATCAGCGTATCCTCGCCCATCAGTTCGCGAATCCGCGCCTTGTCTTCCTCAGTCGATTTTTTCGTGCCGGTCGCGACGACCACCATGCCCAGATCCTGCAACGCCGAAATCACCGACCAGCTTTTCACGCCGCCGGTAAACAGCAGCACGCGCTTGCCTTTCAGCCGTTCCTTCCACGGCGCCAGCTCGGCGCGGATGCGCGTTTCCTCTCGCTCGATGAGTTGTTCCGTGCGTTCGGTCAGATCGGGATCATTGATGGCCTTGGCGAAATCGCGCAGGGCCTGGCTGGTGTCGGTAATGCCGTAAAAGCTGCCTTCAAACCAGGGCGTGCCGTACTTTTCATTCAGCTTGCGCGCGACGTTGAGCATGGCCTTCGAGCACACCATCATATTGACCTCGGCCTTGTGCATGGTCTGCACCTCGCGGAAGCGCGCATCGCCGGACAGCGTGCACAGAATGCGCAAACCCAGCTCATCGAACAGCGGCAGCACATGCCAGAACTCGCCGGCGATGTTGTATTCGCCGACCAGATTCACATCGTGGATCTTGATTTCGGCGCGCTGGACCGACAACGGCAGCGGGTCGGGATCGCGCGTGCCGATCACATACTTGAACATGGCATCGCCGGCGATGCGGTTGCCGAGGTTCTTGGTGCCGTAAAAGCCGGCGCTGTCGATAGGCACGACCGGCACGCCCCAGCGCTCCTCGGCCGACCGGCACACCGCGCCGATATCGTCGCCAATCAGCGCCGGCACGCAGGTGTTGTAAATGAACACAGCCGGCGGCTGGTAGGTTTCGACGGCCTGCTTGATGGCATGGAACAGCCGCTTCTCGGCGCGGCCCATGACGATATCCTGCTCGGTCAGATCCGTGGTCATGCCGATGCGGTACAGACTCGCCCCGGAAGAGCGCGTGCCGCGGTTATCCCACGAGCTGCCGGCGCAGGCGATAGGCCCGTGCACGATATGCGCGACATCGGCAATCGGCAGCAGCGCAATCTGTGCCCCGTCAAACGCGCACCCGCCCGCCGAAGCGCCGGGCTTGGGCTTGGCGCAGCCGGACTTCTCCTTTTTGTTGTGCTCGCAGGAGGGCTCGTCCAGTAGTTCAGCAATGTCTTTGGTTGATTTCATGGCTCTGACCGATAGTTTTGTTTTACTTTGGGAAGAGCAATGATTGTGCCAGTTTGGGGAGTGTTGATTTTGCTGGGGTTGGTGGGGGAGAGGATTGTAGGAAATGCTACAAAAATTGAGGATTAATGTAGGAAGAGGCGGGGGTAATTAGGCATTTCGAAGCTGACTAGGTTTATGCTAAGCTCTGGCCCGTTTATACATGCCAGTTTTGAAAGACGTTCTTAAAATTTGAGCTTGAGTAAGAGTGTAGAATATCCAAATTTAGATAATTTTATTAGGCCAGCAATATGAAATTTGAGCTTCAAACACTGGACAGTTATGAAGATGATGATCTCGTTGAAGAGCTAAAGCGAGTATCAGATCTCGTAAATGGGAGACTTACGATGTCAAAATTTGATGAACATTCCAAAGTTCATTCATCTACGGTTAGAAACCGATTCAATGGCTGGGGTAACGCCCTTGAAAAAGCTGGTCTTGGGGATGAAGTCTCACCGCAGGCGAGAACAATTACTGATAAACAAATAGTCGCGCTAGCTAAAGATATAGCTCAAAAACTTAATACAGTATTCCTCACTAATAAACAGTTCACGCAACATACTGGTATTGGCCAAAAGACGATTCTCAATAGATTTGGCAGTTGGAAAGAGGTATTAAAGAGAGCAGAGCTAGAAACAGTTGCGCTTGGGCGTCGATATTCCGATGAAGAATGCTTTGAAAATATTCTTAACTTATGGATGCATTACGGTCGGCAGCCTAATTACGCGGAATTAAAACAACCTCCTTCTAATGTCGGAGCAAAAGCATATATTGGTCGATGGGGAAGTTGGAGAAAAGCATTAAGAGCTTTTGTTGAAAATGCTTCTAACACAGATAAAGCTAACCAAGAAACAGAAGTCAACAAACCTTCAGAACTTAAAGAAGAATATGAGGGAACACCAAAACAAGCGAAATCTAGATCTCTTAGCCTAGGTATCAGATATAAGATATTAGTGAGAGATAATTTTAGGTGTGTTATCTGTGGTCGTTCGCCCGCAATTAATCTTGGAACTATTCTACACATTGATCATATATTGGCATGGTCAAAAGGTGGTTCAAATGATCCATCCAATTTGAGAGTTTTGTGCTCAGATTGCAATTTTGGGAAAGGAGATAATCATGAAATCGCCTAATAATCATATCCAGCGCGGTAGGCTGGGTTGCTAAACCCAGCATTTCGGAGTCACCTACGCTAGATTTTTGCTAAACTTCAACTCAGCTTACACGTTTGAATTTATGTAACTGATAATATTGGTAATGTAATCCAGGATCTCTTTAAACATGGAGGATAGAGATGTTAGCAACACATTTAGAAGCTGAGGAACGGTATGACAGTATTAGAAAAATAACAATTGGAGCAGCACAGAGAAAACTCTCTCAGAGACCAGAGTATGCTGATCTTGTTTTGGATACGTTTAGTGGCAAGGCGTTGATGGAATCTCAAAGCTGGAGGAGGTCCGCAAAGCGGCGTGTGGATTGGGATTGGATAGATGGTTATTCTTCGTTTAAATTTCGCTATCCTAAACGCTTTGAATTGGCTGTTTGGCATAAAAAATCACTTATCAGTCTGACACTTGGCCGTCCGACTTACAATGGCACTGCTTTAAGGCTGGATTTTATAGAAGCAAATCCCGACAATCCTGGAGACATTAGAGTATTTCCGGTAGTCTTATTCGCTATGATGGTATATGCGGAGGCGCTTGGGGCAGTCGAACTGAGAGTCATGAAGCCCATCAATGAAGAAGTGAAGAAATATTACGAATCAGTGGGATTAATTTACGTGGAAAAGGGCGATTATCTCTATATGAGGTTATAAGTTATGTCAAAGAAAATTATCGACTTAAAGAAAGCTAGAAATAAGAAAAAGCAGTCATCCATTGATGAGATTGCTGAAGCTTCTGCTCGTCGGATATTTGATAACATCCCGGATGATTTAAAAGAACCCGAAGCATTGGCTTCTGGGGGCGATATGTCAAAAATTCTTGAAGAGGATAGTGATGAAGAAAAAGACAAATAATTCTCGTCCCATGCTTGAGAGTGAAAAACAGATTACACCAATGGAAAATGAAATTGATCCAAAAAATTATTTCGCCAAAATCAATCAGGCTATCAACAAAGCTGAAAAACGATGCAAGCTTGATATTCAAAAAACGTTAAATAATTGATTTTTTATAGCGAGGTAGCCAGGTAGGGTACGAGACTGTGAAAGAATCCAGCCGTTCCGTCGCCGCAAAGTATACGGCCGTATGATGGATGACTTGTAAGGTGGATTTGCCTTGGCAATCCACCACAAACGGAGCCTTAAAACCGAAATGTTCCGCAATACTACCTGGCCTGTTTGAAATGGCGGTTTGCTGCGCGAAACCACCCTACTTGGCTGGTCGAACGGCGGGGCTTCAATAAAGCCGCGGTCGCCCTGGCCAACAAGAATGCTCGGATCCTGTGGGCGATGGCGACTAAAGAGCAAGCTTACGAGCCTAAGGTAGCCTAATAGGCGCCGGGTTATCCACCCTTTGCCCACCGACTGCGTGAAAGTGAAGCACTGCGTCCGTGGACAAAGCGTGGATAACCCTCTTGGGACATGTTTTAACCGAGTACACAAGATTGCGGAGGCAAGTTAACAATCAGTGATGACAACAACAGGTCAGACCGGTGCTTTCCAAACCCGTTCAACCCAGAGAGTTCATTAAGAAACCGTTAGGCTGGTTGAGGTGAAAGCGCGCGGATAGATTCATCAGGAGTCCTGAGGTATGAAAACCTCTGTTGAGAGACCGAATAGTTGGCGGCAATCTTGATCTCTGTTACTGACATTACAAAATTGAAAACTTGGCTTGCAATAATCGAGGAGTCCATATATGGGTTGATAAACCCAGCATTTAAAAGCTACCGATGCTGGGTTTCCGCAAAGCTCCAACCCAGCCTACATAAGCTTACTCCCATGAATGTCTAAGGAGGCTGCCAATATATCACAGCCAAGCGCTTGCGCCCCTTTAATGGACATGCTTATGCCAGCGCGGTAGGCTGGGTTGGTAAACCCAGCATTTCAATGCCACCCATGCTGGCTTTCCGCTAAACTCCAATCCAGCTTACCGCGTTACCGAGTTTCTTCGCAAAAAATGTCAAAACTAGTAGTTCATTTGTTGGCATGATGAATTCACCTTCTTTGAGGAGATGTCGATGAGCGAATATGGTGTAAGGATAAATCGGGCTTTGAACTATGCTCAGGAAAAACTTCCTGAAAATGTTGAACTTGATGATGTGGCTCAGATAGCCGCCTTTTCGCCATATCATTTTCATCGTGTTTTTATGCTTGTGGTTGGTGAAAATTTCGCCAGCTTTATACGCAAAAGACGATTAGAATGGGCGGCGATGGAATTACTAAACACGAAGCGCCGTATCTTAGATATCTCCTTGGATGTTGGTTATGAAACCCAAGAGAGCTTTGGTAGGGCTTTCAAGCTCCAATTTAATACTACACCGAGTAAGTTTCGGAATAAGGTGAGAAGCCCGAACGAAGGTTTTATTGGATTGAAATCAGCTTTTGAAATCCATATAGGAGAGCTTATGAAACATGAAATTGTTGAACGTAATGGCTTTGAAGTAATTGGTATACAAAAGGACTATGACTCCCCAGATTTTTCTGGTGCGTTATCTCAATGGCAAGAGTTATGGTCTAGAAGTAACGAGGTTAAGTCCAAAGAAAACAACTGCTATTATGGCCTAACAGTGGTGCCGACTAAGACACGGCAAAAAAATGATTGTTCAGGGGTCTTCCGATACATGGCTGCAAAGGAAGCAGATGAAGGAGAAATAGTACCCGCAGGGATGATCAAGCTGACCATTCCTGCTCAAAAATATGCAAAGTATACATACAATGGGCCAATATCTGGCTTTCAGGCGTTTATTATGAATGTTTGGACCCGTTATTTGCCGGAATCGGGCTTGGAAGTTATTGAATCGCCAGAAATTGAAGTATATGACGAGCGTTTTAGCTTGGATTCACATGAGAGTGAAATGGATTATTTAGTGCCTGTTAAGTAGCTGGACTAGTTCTCAGTGAGTTTGCATAACTGGAGGGGCGGCTAGTTTTGTGCTGCCTCTTCTTGTTTTTATGAATTAAAGTGACCTTACACATTGCAATAAGGTATACAGAAAGTGCATATAACAATAGGCTGTACCGGGACCCAAACAGCTCCGCCCATTTTTGTGCATTCCGCTACGCTACATTTTACACAGCTGTTTTTTGGTTGGAATACTCAATTCGTTAAAGTGGAGCTTAAGAAAATATTCCGGCTTCCGGCTGTTTGCGCAGGGGTAAATTTGGCGTGGAAAATTGGCACATTTTGAGTTTGTTCCTAACTCTGTTTGTTGATTTGCATCTAAATTTGATCCGCCTATCTGGCAGATTATGACCTAAGATGATTTTCTTTTTCCAGTCTGTTTATCCTCTCGTTGTTGTGAAGTTGAGCGCGTAGGCTGGGTTGTGAAACCCAGCATTCGAAGCCCCCATGCTGGGTTTCCGCTAAATCTCCAACCCAGCCTACCGCGCTGTTTCCGTAACCCAAAATTGCAAGCCGGGCTGAGTTGGGCACGAAGCAGCATGTGCCCAACCTATAGTCTATGTGGACGGGACGCATATCCCGTCCGGCGAAGCAGGCGCCCGGTACAACCGGACTCAGGGCGTGCCGCAAGGTTGTGGCGCGGCGCTTGCGGTGCTGCCGACGGTCCGGTCAGCCCAGGACAGCATTTGGCTGTAGGCTGCATTCGCGTTGGTGTGCAAGTTGAGGTCATGGCCCGAATCGCTGATCACGGCCGTATCGACGCACGCTTCGGCACTGTAGAAGGCCTTCTCGTAGTTCTGCACTGCGGCCTTGTCGGAACAGTTCACGAGGTTGCCGCAGAAGACGTAGTCGAACTCACCGATGACAACTTGCACCGGTCCTTTGACTTGGAAAGAGATTGGATCGGAAACCATCGCCAGTCCGGTGCCGAGCTCACCGACGGTCACGGTTTGTTTGAGCGCTTCGTCGAGCGCGAGTACCTCGGGGTTGGCATTCGGCAGGTAATAGAATAAATCGCCTCGGGTGCCCGGCATGGTGGTCAGGTAGTCGGAATTCGGGAACTGTCCGGCGAATTTCTCGTCGAGCGTGGCCGCATAGACGGCTGGCGCGAACGTGGAGTTGATAAAGGAGTCGCTGAGGTCATGCAGAAAACCGGTCAGAATGATGCCGTCAGCCTCGCCCGGAAAGCTGCCGGCGTAATTAACGGTGGTGAAAGAACCCATCGAATGACCGACGACGATGACCTTTTCGAAACGCTGCGAGGCGACTTCTCCAGCGCGCAGGGCTTCAACTACCTGATGGACGACGAACGCATTGGCATCGATGTCGACGCGGTTGCCATCGGGATGGTCGCTGGCGCCATAGCCGATGCGGTCGAGATTGAAAGTGGCATAGCCGCGCTTGGCGGCGGCGCGAACGTATGAATAATGCTCGGTCTGGTACGGGAAGTCCCAATAGTACCGGGCATAGGTGGAACCGTGCAGCAGAATCTGGACGGTCTTGCCTGCGGCCGGCCCCTGCGAGCACAGCGTTCCTGCCAGCTGGAACGTCTCGGTCTCCCCGGGAGCCAGAGCGACATTCAGGGTATGGTCACTGCACTCCGGCATAGTTTCGGCTGCTGCCGGCTGAGCCGTTGCGAACGCGCCCGCTGCCATCGTCAGTATGGCTATGATCAGCCCCTCGCGGACCGCTGGTCGGCCGGTCGTTTGTTTGTCATGGTGTTTCATAGAACATTCTCGCTAAATACGTTAATTGCATGGGATTGAGCTACCTGACCTCGGTGCAGCGCCATCTGATACATCTTGTAGATAGGGTTGTGTAGAAAGGCTGCTCAGCCGCCCAGAACAGGTTTTCACCATCGAATTTCCGGTTCATTTAAACCCGCGACAGACCTGTTTGATATGCTTGGGTTTGAGCCGCAATGGCACGGGTAATCGGGCTCAGCGCTAAGTACGGACCAGTCGGTGAAGTCCATGGGTGTTGCTCTCAATGGCATCCCTAGCCTGGAAATAGCAGCTCTTAGCCGGAGTTGATATCAAGCTGTTATAAGCTTCAGCTTGAGTTTGAGATTTTAGGTAAGCAAAACAACATATTCAAGCGCTATGTGCAAATCTGGCGTACAGAGAATCAAGCGGCATCCTGTTGCCGATCCCCCGGTTTGCTTGATGCCGTTAATGAATTTCACGCCGGTGAACATCGGCTAACTGTTGATCGCCTCTTAGCGTCTAGAGTGGGTTGGCAAACCCGGCATTTCCGAGCCGCCCATGCCAAGTTGAAAATAAGCGGTTACCCGGAATTATTTACCCACTCGTCCTATCTATAAAATCTGTAAAGTTGGCGGACTCGATCGACCAGATCCAGTAAAGCAAGACATTATTTTTTACGATAAACAATGATTGGGGAGACGAGCGACAGCAATCTTAAAGCATAACTGGAACTGTAGCCGCATTGAATCCTGGGAAAGAGTAATTCATCAAGGATGCCTTTCATTTAGGAGGAAAGCCAAAATGACTAATTATCGAAAGATTTCGGTTTATTTGCTGTTTGTAACTGCTGTCCTGTTTGCGGCGGGAGCGATTGCCAGAGGCGGCAGTATTACGCCAAAAAACAAGGTTCCCGACAGCGTTGAAAGCAAGGCCCTGAGTCTCATGGATGACCTGAAGCAGCAGGGCTTCGAAGTCAGTCGCGGCTATTTTAAGCTCTACACAGTCGATGATTGTGACTACACCTTTGACAAAATTGGGTCTTGTTACGGCAACAATCCTGCCGCTCCTTATGCAGTCTTCGCGGTACCCCCTTGGCCGGAGGAGTTTGTGGATCCCGTATTCGGTAATATGTGGGGGCCTTCTCAAGCGGGTTACAACGATATCTATCGCCTCGATCCGCGCGAGGCGATCATCATTTTAGGGCAACTGCCTCCGCCGGGCGCTTTTTTTTCCGATCAGACATGGATTTTTACGCGAGAGGGGGCTTACGATAAGGGCAGCCAGAGGTACAAGGATATTGAAAAGTATCTGCCCGACTTCCTGCCAGCTTTTTTCGCGACTGTGCCTGATCATCCCGAATGCATTCAGGTCTTATCCAGCCTGAGCAATCCTAACAACAATGTGGTCATCGAAAGACAATCCGGCGCAGCTTTTGACCAGATCCGCTATTTCATCATCACCCCGGACCAGGTCATGGATCAGGAGGTCCGAAAGGCCTTCAACCGTATCTCGGTGGAAGATAAGGACGTCTTTACCGAGCCGATCCCATCCGACATGAAGGTCGGCCTCGATCAAGGCGCCGACGACTTTACGAACCTTATTCGCTATGTCAAGCCTGATGACGGAGGAGCGCCCGGCACGCGCTCGGACACTTGGAGAAAGGATCTGCCCCTGGTTGTGCTTCGCGTCAGGGACAAACATTCCGACCGCGCGCCTCAACCGTACTTTCCGGTCCAGCTCGAAGCCAGAACAGCACAGGATGAGCTCTATCTCAAACCCGATCTGTTGAATCTGGTGAAAGCGGTCGGTGAGCGATGGGAGCAGCCTTGTGCCACTGCCGATTGTTCGGACCGGGTCGAGAGCTTCACAATGCTGCAGGAGTTCCCCACTTATCTGGTGGGGTCGCTCTGCCTCTCAGTTGGACAGAACTGCCTTCTCGACACCTTGGACACTACCTATCAACTCTTCGGCCCCATGACGCTCGACAACGGAGAGATCTATGCCGTTGCGGGCACGCTCGGAACGGAAACCGGCAATGCAACATACGTGGGCTTTGGCATCAATCAGCGATCACGCCTTGTAGGGGTCGCCAATCTGTTCAATGATGACCTGAGAGGCACTGCGAAAGGATACGCGGGAAAAGCAAGCAATACCGGCAAATTCTATCTTTACTACTTCACGCGGGACTGTTCCGGCCTGGAAGACCTCACGAACGGCCACTGCTTTCCGCTCTCGGAGCAGATAATTCCGGCGGGCGATCAATTCATAGCCACTATACGCGATTACATCAAGCCGGGCACGCAGCGAGGACCCGATTCAGCGCACGTTTTGCCTTCGATGGTGCTCAAACTACAGAGGCCGTGAAGGAGATCAGGAAGCGGAATGTTATATGACGTCCCCGCGCCGCTTTGGGGACGTATTCAATGCCAGCAATTCTTGATTTTCAAAAGGTACTCGATGCCTACGCTGCATAGCTGCAAAGCACGGTAGGCTTGGTTGATGAGCCCGGCATTTAGAAGTCCCAATGCCGGGTTTCTATTAGATTTCCGACTCAGCCTATATACTAATGTGATTAATCAAAAATATAAGAAGGGATTGAAAATATGCTGATTGTAGCCAAGGTAGCCAGTTGGTCTTTTGAGAAGCGGCTTGAAGAAACTTTTACCAGAACACTCCCCAAGTTAGGACCTGAAGCCCGTGCCCAACTTCAAGCGGTAATCAATCCGACATCGCTTGCCATAATATCGGGTGTTCTGATCGCATGGGTGGTATCTCATGCTGTGGGAATCGGTGAGATAATTGACATAGTTATTCTGGCGCTAGGGATAACTGCGATTGGATTCGCTGTCTTTACGGGACTGGATTATCTTTATGACTTTGCAACGGGCGTTTATCGGGCCAAAACCATACATGATATCGATAAGGCGGCAGACGACTTGGCAAAGGCGATCGGTATCCTTGGCATTCAGGCAGTGTTAGCAATATTGTTTCGAGGGGCAAAATATCCACGAACAAGTCGAGGTGCTCCCATTGAACTTGGGACTCCACCGAAAACACCAGGTATTCGGTACAAACCAACCGTAGAACAAGATCCTACATACATTGCGGGAGAAGGTTTCACTAGCTTTTGGGGGGATATCTCAGTTTCAACTCATGGCTCTCCCAGTAAGCGTGCAGAGGTTCTCCTACACGAACGTGTCCATCAGTTCCTTACGCCTAAGCTCTACATTCTACGTGAGTATAGAGTAAATAATCGCGCCGCTTCCTATATGCGCTCATCACTATGGCGCTACATTGAAGAAGCCTTGGCTGAAACAGTGGCGCAAGTTGGAGTTTATGGTATCCGGCAGTTTCTAACCGGAATACGATTTCCGGTTGAAAGAGGTTATATGTTTTTAACCAAAGGTGGAGGCTTTGATTCAGACTTCACCGGAAGTGGTGCTATTACTGAAGCAGCCGGCCTGCTTTTTAACGGAACGGTATCTGGAATTGCATTTGAACTGCGATTTCAACCTACGAATGTTCCTGTTCGAGAAGTTTCTGCCAAAAAATAGAATGGGGTAAGTAACTTGTTTCACATACTTGACAGGTGGCTGAGTAAGAAAACAAAGCCCCCAAAGACCCGGTTATCTAAAGACGAGGTGCTTAACATTGCACGAAAAGCAGCTACCGAGTATCCACATTGTAAATACCTCAATATTGTAAGGTTAGAGGAAAGTTCTGGTGCTTTAACATGGAGAGTAAGTTCAGCCACAATTGGAAACAGACTACACGTATGGATAGATGACGCTAGTGGCGAAGTGCTCGAAATAAAACAACTTGGAGTTCGCTAAAACTTGGCAGGCCGGATTAAGACTAACCTGCGAATGTTTCTGTTCGGGAAATTCCTGCCGAAAAAATAGCATGAGATAAGCAACATGTTTCACATATTTGATAAGTGGCTGAGCAAAAAAAAAGAGCGCCCCAAGACCCGGCTATCTGAAGACGAGGTAATTGCCATTGCGCGAAAAGCAGCCTCTGATTATGAGAGTTGTGAATACCTCGGTCTTGTAACGTTAGAGGAAAATGCCGGTGCTTTAATATGGACAGTAGGGTCAGCCACAATTGGAAGCGCACTCGTAGTATGGATAGATGACGCTAGCGGCGAAGTGCTCGAAATAAAACAACTGGGAGTTCGCTGAGTGCGGTAGGCTGGACTGCTAAACCCAGCTTTGGGAGCCAGGTAGGGTACGAGACTGTGAAAGTATTCAAAATTTTTCTCTTTGACGTCTATATGCTGTTATATGCAAATATAAAATGCACAATATATTGTGGTTAAAATTTTAAAAAACGAATACTTT